>DATCPU010000112.1:0-19351 GCA_036569925.1 Candidatus Dormiibacterota bacterium | reverse complement strand
CACCTCGACGGAGCTGGCCGAGAAGACCGGCACCGCCGAGCGGTACGTGCGCGAGTGGCTCAACGCGCAGGCGGCGGGCGGTTTCGTCGAGTACAACCCGCAGACCAAGCGGTACCTGTTGCCGGCAGAGCAGGCGCTTGCGCTGGCCAACGAGGACAGCCCGGCGTTCGTGTGCGGCGCCTTCGAGCTGGCGACGGCGTCCTTGAAGTCCCGCGAGCAGATCGAATCCGCGTTCCGGACTGGCGCCGGCTTCGGCTGGCACGAGCACGACCTCGGTGTTTCCACCGGTTGCGAGCGGTTCTTCCGCCCCGGCTACAACGCGAACCTCGTGTCCTCATGGCTGCCCGCACTTGACGGGGTCGAGGGGAAGCTGGGAGTGGGGGCCAAGGTCGCGGACGTAGGCTGTGGCCTCGGCGCCTCGACAAGGCTCATGGCCGAGGCCTACCCGCGCTCGAAGTTCACTGGCTTCGACTATCACCGCGAGTCGATCGACCTTGCCCGCAAGGAAACAAAGGAAGCGGGGATGCAGGACCGCGCACACTTCGAAGTCGCACCGGCAGCCGGGTTCCCCGGCACCGGCTACGACCTCATCACCATGTTCGACTGCCTGCACGACATGGGAGATCCCGTCGGCGCCGCCCGTCATGTACGCCAGGCGCTGGCTCCTGACGGAACCTGGATGATCGTCGAGCCGGCCGCCGGCGACAAGGTTGAGCAGAACCTCAACCCCGTCGGTCGCGCTTACTACGCGTTTTCAACCTTCCTCTGCACGCCGAGCTCGCTCTCCCAGGACGTTGGGCTGGCGCTCGGTGCGCAGGCGGGCGAGGCGCGGATCAAAGACGTTGTCACCGCCGCCGGTTTTACACGGTTCCGCAGGGTCGCTGAGACGCCGTTCAACATCGTCTACGAAGCCAGGCCGTAAGAAATCCAGAAGGCGGGCGGTTCGTGCCGCCCGCCTTCACCTAAATTGAGAGGTCCCTATGCCAGTTACAGAGACGGGCACTCGCGCCAGGCAGCCTGACTCCAGCGGCTTCGCGGTCACCGGTGATGGGCTGCGAATTTACTACGAGGTTTTTGGAGCCGGAGAGAAGACGATCGTCTTTCTTCCGGCCAACCCCATCTCGCATTCGCGCCTGTGGAAGGCGCAGGTGCATTACCTGGCGCGACACTTCCGCGTCGTCGTCTATGACGGTCGCGGCAACGGCCTATCCGACCATCCCGACCCCGCCCAGAAATGGCTTGGCGCGTGGTGGGCGGATGACTGCCGCACGGTCATGGATGCCACTGGCACCAGGGCCGCAGTGCTCGTTGGAATTTGCCACGACGGCGTCTTTCCATCGATCCAGCTGGCCGTCTCCGATCCAGATCGTGTCCTCGGCATCGTCGCCATCGGTCCGGGGATCCCACTTGTGAGCCCGCCACTGGAATTTCGTCGCGCGGCCATCGAGGTCTTCGATCAGGTTCTTGAAAGCAATGAAGGGTGGTTCAAATACAACGAGCACTACATCCGGCACAACTACCGAGCCTTCATGGAGTTCTTCTTTGGCGAGATGTTCCCCGAGCCGCACTCGACCAAGCAGGTCGAAGACGCCGTCGCGTATGGGCTCGACGGCCGGCCCAAGACGCTGCTCATGGACGACGAGCCATTGGTGGCCACCAAAGAAGAGGTGGAGGCGCTCTGCCGGCAGGTGCGCTGCCCGATGCTCATCATCCAGGGCGACCTCGACAACTGCCAGCCGTTCTCTCGTGGCCTCGCGCTGGCGGAGCTGACCGGGGCCCGGCACATCACGTTCGAGGGCTCCGGCCACATACCGCAGGCGCGGCACCCGGTGCGCGTCAACCTCCTGATCAGCGAGTTCGCCGGCGTGCCACCTTCGTCACCGCGTCCGCGCACGAGCGAGAAACCCCGTGCGCTACTCGTGAGCTCGCCGATCGGGCTGGGCCACGCGTGGCGGGACGTGGCGATCGCGCGCGAGCTGCGCCGCCAGGTTCCAGGCCTGGAGGTCGAGTGGCTTGCCCAACCGCCGCTGGTCACCCTGCTAGAGGCTTGTGGTGAGACGGTCCACCCTGCGAGCCGGGCATTGGCGCCGGAAGCGATGCACGTGGACGCCGAGTCGGGGGAGCACGAGCTGCACGCGTTCGACATGATCCGCCGCATGGACGAGATCCTGTGCGCCAACTTCATGGTGTTCCACGACGTGGTGAGCCAGGAGAAGTTCGATGTGTGGATCGGTGACGAGGCGTGGGAGGTCGACCACTTCCTGCACGAGAACCCGGAGCTCAAAACCTCGCCGTACGTGTGGATGAGCGACTTCGTGGGCTTTATGCCGATGCCTGATGGTGGGGAGCGCGAGGCTCGGCTGGTGGCCGATGACAACGCGGAGATGATCGAGCACGTCGAACGCCACCCGGAAATACGCGATCTGTCGATTTTCATCGGCGACCCCGCCGACGTGGTTCCCGAGCGTTTCGGTCCGGGCCTGCCACTGATCAGGGAGTGGACCGAACGCCATTTCAAGTTCTCTGGCTACGTTCTGCCTTTCGATCCAGCGGAACGTGGTGATCACGGCGCGCTTCGCCGGTCACTTGGCATCGACGCTGACCGGCGGCTGATCGTCGGGAGCGTCGGCGGATCAGCAGTCGGCATCCATCTCCTGCGGCGCATCGCGGACGCGTTTCGCATCGTGCGGACTCAAGACCCCAAGGCGCATCTGCTGCTCGTCTGCGGTCCGCGAATAAATCCCAAGGACATCGAACCAGCCGATGGGATGGAGGTCGTGGGATACGTGCACGACCTGTCGCGAACCCTGGCGAGCAGCGACCTGGCGGTGGTTCAGGCGGGGCTGTCCACCACGATGGAGCTGGTGGCGGCGCGCCGGCCATTCATCCACATCCCGCTGAGAAAGCACTTCGAGCAGAACTGGCACGTCGCTCACCGGCTGCGGCGATATGGCGCGCCGCCGTCCACGCACTATGACGAGGCAACGCCTTCGGTCCTGGCGGCGCAGATGCTCGAGCGCCTCAACTCGCGGGTCGATTACGAGCCGGTCGAGAGTGGGGGTGCCGGGCGGGCAGCGGGCCTGATCGCGTCAGTGCTGAAGGTCGGCGCGGCACGCGCCTGAGGCGGGCATACTTCAGCCGCGATGTCTGACGTCGAAGTGCGTCCCCTCCGCGAGCCCGAGCTCGACCAGGTCCTGCCGCTCATCGCCGGCTATCAAGCCTTCTACGGCGCCAAGCCGGACGACGAACGCAACCGTCGCTTCTTCTCACGCTTCCTCCACCCGAGCGAGGACGGGCTCCTCCTGGGCGCCTGGACCGGTGGCACCCTGGTCGGCTTCGCGACCCTTTACTGGTTCTTCAGCTCCACCAAGGCCGCGCAGTCAGTGCTCATGAACGACCTCTTCGTGCAGGAAGGCACGCGGGGCAAAGGCATCGGTCGCGCGCTGATCCAGGAGGCCCTCGACGAAGCCCGACGCCGCGGGGCAGCGCACCTCGAATGGTTCACGGCGCCCGACAACGCGAGGGCGCAGCGCCTCTATGACTCCGTTCCGGGCGCCGCCCAGTCGACCTGGCTTGCGTACGAGATCGAGGCGGACACCTAGGCGCCGGCTACTTCGCGATCTCCCAGATGTGGCCGGCCGGATCCTTGAAGCATGCGGTTCGAATGCCCCAGGGGCGATCCATCGGGCCATTCAGCAGCTTGACGCCGCGCTTGGCCAGCTCGGCGCACATCGCATCCACGTCGTCCACTTCGATGGTGAACTGCGCACGAGCGCCCGAATCGGCAGATGCGACCCCGGCCGGCTCGATGAGCCCGTGGGCCGCCGTGCTCTTCAGCAGGTTGATGAGGGTGTTATTGAACTTGAACACCGCCGATTCGGCGTCCTCGAATGCCACGGGTAAAGCGAAAACCTCGCGATAGAACTGCTTCGCCGAGTCGAGGTCCTCGACGAAAAGGGTGATCGCGCTGATGGGCCCCGGCCAGGAGCCCGCGGTGGTCATGTAGAGATGGTAGCCAGTAGCGCAGGCACGGCTGCTCTTTGTCAGCGCTTGGAATAGTCAAGCTCGGGATGCCAGTCTCCACGCCCGCCCGGTGTGAGGTCGAGGACCGACCATACCGGCCACATGAAGTCGACGTGACGCATGTCCTGTCCGGGGACGTTCGGCACAAAAAAGAGCTCGCTGCTCCAGCTGTGGTGAATCGCTCCATCACGGCGGACAAAAACCGACGCGATCGGAAGCTGGCCGTCCGCCCCTTCGGCGTTGTAGTCGCGGTTATACGTGTTGTTTGCGGATGAGAGGAGTCGAGCGTAGCGCCAGCCACGGGATCTCGCATGGGCGCGGAACTGATCGATCGGCGCCTTTGCAACCACCGCGAAATTGATCTGCTGGGCAAGGTGTGGCGCAGCGCCGTCGATCGCGTCGATGATCGAGGTGCATGACGGGCAACCCTCCTCTAACGGCAGCTCTTTCTTGCCGGGGACGAACATGAAGTTGTAGAGGACCAGAGTGTCCTTGCCGGCCTCGAACAGCTCGGAGAGCCGCACCTGCCGCGCCTTGCTTGAGCCGGCGTCCCACTCGTCAAAGCTGTAGTCATGCGGCGCCACGCCGCCGAGGGGCAGCTTTCGCCGCTGCGCGGCCACCGTCTCGATCTGCCGCCGAAGGTCGACCTCTGCTTTCAGAAGTGAGTTGCGCGCGTCCCGGTAGGCGGTCGACTCCCCTGGAAACCGGACGTCGTGCAACGAATCCTTGGTCTTGGGTGCCGTCATCTCTGCTCCTTATCTATCAGTAGTGGAGGCCGTGCTCGACGTAGAACTTCAGGAGGGTTGACACCTCGCCCCAACCAAGCGAGTTCCCACCAAACGACTCACGACCCTGCGCCGTGGGCGCGAAGCCGTGCTCTCGAAGGCGCAGCAAGGTGCCATCGTTTCGCTCCAGCAGATCGAACTCGACGGTGGTCATGTCGTCGTCCGAGCTGCCCCATCGATATACAAAGCGCTGAGGCCGGTCCACCTCGAGCACTACGCCGTGCCGGTCATCGTTGTGCTGTTTCTCGGCGCCCCATTCACGCCACCGCAGGGTGAGCTTGCCGCCGGGTCTAAGGTCGATCTCACTGCCGCGGGTACCCCACCAGCCGTCAAATCCTTCCGCCGTGGTCAGGGCCGCCCACACCTTTTCCCGCGGCGCTCGGATCAGGACTGAGTGGCGGATCTCGAGCCCGGGTTCGGTCATGGCTGCTCCTCGACGTAGCGTTTGAGCCGAAGCAGGCGCTGTTCCCATTGCGCCGAAAGGGCTGTGAGCCAGGCGGTGGCCTCGCCCAGCGGTGCGCCTTCCAGGCGGTACCTAACCTCCCGGCCGTGACGTTCCTTCGCGACCATGCCCGCGTCTGCAAGCGTGCCAAGGTGCTTCACGACTGCCTGGCGGGTCAATGGGAACCTGACGGAAAGCCCTGTGGCGGTGGTCGGGCCGATCGCCAAACGCTGGAGCAGCTGGCGCCGGGTTGGATCCGCAAGAGCGACGAATACTGCATCAACCATGTGCAACCCAACAGTTGCACATCTAGGTCGCGGTTGTCAAATCCGGTTAACGATCGTCTCCGGATTTACAAGGAGCGATCGAAGTGAGGGTCTGACGACGGGCCGGCCTTCCACGTGATCCACCACGGGATCGCCACCTCGCTGATCGCCAGAAGGCTGACCATGGCGACGGCGAGCACGGTCTGGAAATCATCTGTCTTTTGACCGCGCAGCACCACGAAAAGCGCGCTGGCGCCCGCAGTCAGCACAGCCGCCCACGGTAGAGCGATCTGCCATAGGTCGACCGGCTTTTCGTCGTCGTTCCTGTCAGCTGCCTCAGCGGGCCAGAGCGCGGCGAGCGCGATCACCAGGAAACCGACCACCCAGGCCGAGTCGAGGAGCAGCGTCGGATATACCCCGTCTGCGGTCATGTAAGCGAACGCGGTGTCCGCAATGGCGTTGGCTGCGAGGCCCGCAAGCAGCAACAGCATGCGACCGTGATGGATGCGCGTGGCGCGGCGGATGCCGAGGATGAGCACGGTCGCGATCAGAATGTCGCCCACCGGGTAAGCGAGGAGAATCGCTCGGTCGACCACCGTCCCCGAGCTGAGCTCGACCTGCTGCAGGCCAAAAGACCAGCCGGTGAAGGTCAGCGCAAGGATGATTGTCAGCGCATCCAGCCAGAGTTGCCAGCGCTGAGCCGTCCCCCTTGGAGCCGTCCAGAAGAACAGGACTCCGAGTATCGCCAGCGGAACGGCGAGCAGGAAACCAACATCAGCCGTCGATGGGAATGGGACGACACCGTTGAGAACGACCTCGTAGACGCTCCAGATGAATTCGCCGATGGACCAGGCGGCAGCGGAGGCCGCCATCAGCGCCCACCCACGCTTGAATCTGCCGGTGGATCGCGTTGCGGTATATGCGCACGCGGCCGCGGCGATGAGCGCTGCGACGGCCGATCCAATGTCGTCGACTCCGATCGCGAAACGATCGCCGCCCAGGTTGAAACCGAGGATGAGCACGATGACGACAGACGCGGCGGTGGCGCCGGCGGCCGCGAGCGCAAACTCGTTCCAACCCAGCGTGCGCCTTGAGTTCGACAAGGCGACGTGGCCCACTGATCCCATGGTCAGATGGTCGGGCACGACCATCGAAAGATCGCCATCCGAATGGATGGGTTCGGTGCCCTGAAATGCGGTCGCCCTCCTCCGGTTGACCTGCCTTGCGATCTTGCTGCTGGGCTGACAGCCGCAGATCGCGACCCTGGCGCGTTCTGTCCAAGTGAGGACTAATTGGATTGAACCGGCGGCACGGCCGCCGATGACCGCGCCACATTCGCCTGCGGGGACCGTTTTGTTGGTCGATGACGATTCGGTCATCGCCATGATGTACCGCCTCGGCCTGGAGCGTTCCGGCTACAAAGTGGTCGTCGCCAGAGACGGCCAGACTGCACTCGAGCTCGCTTCGAGTGCCAAGCCAGACCTGATTCTCCTCGACGTTCGGATGCCGGTAATCGACGGCATCGAGGTGCTCAGAAGGCTTGCAGCGAAGGGCGTTACTGAAAGGATTCCTGTGGTGATGCTGTCCAACTACAGCGAAGCCACGATGGTCGCGAAGGCGATGAGCCTGGGCGCCAGGCAGTACCTCGTCAAGATGGAGAGCACACCACTCGAAGTTGCCGCGATCGTGGGGCGGTGGCTTGTCCCGGCCATGGCACGGGTCTGAGATGGCGAAGGAAGTCCAGGCGCCTCAGCGGTCCGGATCGTGGAACGCGCTGCGAAGCGGGTTTCACGCATTTTCAGGACTGATGTGGGTCACCCCGCGCACGCCATCTTTGCGACTTGGCATTGTGGTCGTGATCGCGCTGGCTGCCTTCGGCGTGCTGTTGGACCTGAGCAGTGTCGAGATCGCGCTGCTGGTGCTGGTGGGGACGCTCTTACTGGCTGTAGAAACCCTCAACACGTCGATAGAGATGCTCTGCGACGTGGTTCAACCGAAGCAAGACCCAAGGATCGGAAAGATCAAGGACGTGGCGGCGGGCGCCACCGGGGTGACCGAGATCGGTGGCGCGATCGTGGTGGTCATTCTTCTGTGGCCGCACATCTGGGCGGCGGTGCACCACTAAGCGCGCCTCACCGATCCACTGCCGAGCTGGCGGGCTACCTCGCCTCATCAATCAGCAGGCCGGCAATTACCTCTGGCAGCGCTTTTGTTGGATGTCTGAATGCGTCGATCCGTCCGCGCGTGCTCGCACCGGGGTGGAATTCGAACTTCAGGTGCCCATAGGCGTCGCGCGCCGCGATCGAGGCGAGCTCTTCAGACGGGATGACAAGGCACTCGTCGTGGAATCGACCGTCGTCCCGTACCCAGGCCAGGACGACGAAATAGGTCGTCGGCGCGGGCCGGAAGCTCATAGCCCGCACGGCAACGGTGGCGCTCGGTCGCGAGGTATCGACCCCCACGGTCTTGACCTGGATCCCGAGCACGCGCCGGCTACCGAGATGGAGGACTCCGAGCTCCGCGGTTTCGAGGTCTGGAAATGGCCGAAAGAGGTTCAGGTCAGCAGGCTCCGCGAGCCTGCGATTCACCTCTGATTCGCCGAGAAACCCCAGGTCGCTGCGCCAGGATGGCGCGGGCTCGTCGGGAACAGCCTCGACGCCGATTGACCCCGCCTCGGTCACAACGCCGAACCTGTCGGCCAGCCTTTCAGGCGGCACCAGCCAGGGTAGCCACTTGCTGTCGGATCGCGGCCGCATGCCGAAGCCCATCGAGTAGATCGCGCGCCCGCCTGTGTGCGACAGCTCGGCCAGGCGTCGAAACTCGCCGGCAGGCACCACCAGCATCATCGGCCCGAGCCCGCCGTCGACGATCAGCCCGCTGACGATCACGACGTCGTCGTGCACCAGGCTGTCAGCCCACACCACCAGGTGCACCTCGCCACCCATCAGCGCGGACCGGCCTTTGGCCTGGACAGGGATGTATGCGCCATCGGTCAACCTGTGAATCAATCCGTCGATCCCGCGATCCGTCAGAGGGAGAAACGGATGGAGAGCGCCGCGCGACTGCTCCGTCAGCGCCGCCCAGACACGAAACTCGAAGACCTGTCCCGAGGCGCTGGCCTCATCGCGCGTCCAGGGCTCGGTCACGGCGCGCAGCTTAGTGCCGCCTACGCGATTGTGGCTTCGATCGAACCCTGGTGGCCCTGGATGTGGCCGATGAGCACGCGCTCGATGCGCTGTTGAACAGTCATCTTTCCTGACGGCAGCTCTTGCGCGACATCCAGCTTCTCGTCGGGGATGGAGCGGAGGTTCTCAGCGATCTGCTGACCGCTGTCTTGCAGCACGCTCAGCACCTGAGCCTTGGTCGTGTCTGCGTACTCGTTGGCGTGCCTGGCGTTCATCTGCTTGAAATCCAGAGGTGGGGCCTGCTGCTCTCGCATCGCGGTCTCGATGCGCCCCATGATCACTTTCAGATTCACTGCGACATGGTGGGCGATCACGCCCAGCGGCCGGGCCTCGTCCTCGTCGTTGACTCGCATGCCAGGCGTGTTCCGACCGCGCATCCGCCACTGCTCGGTGGTCAGCGATTCCACCACATGCGTGAAATTCTGCAAGGCGGTCTCGAACTGGTCGGCGAGGCTTCCCGAGCGCGAATTGGAGGTTTCAGTCATGGCCTCTAAAAATACCAGCGTCGCGGCGATCAACGAAGTGCCCTGTTAAGAGCATTGACACTACTCCTGAACCCGATACGCTGCGAACATGCGTTCGGATCAGCTGCAAAACGTCGTCGCCGAGCTCGAAAGCGAGGACATCGAGCCACTCGCCGACACTGATCTTGCCGAGGACATGGTGGACCTCCGCCGGTCGATGGATCGCCTCGAGTTCCAGTTCAGCCGGCGGCTTCGTCTCTTCTCAAGGCGCCAGGGCTACGTCACCTTGGGCTTCGTCAGCCTGGTGTCATGGCTGCGACGCGCTTGCAGGCTGATGCCGGGCGCGGCCATGCAGCACAAGGAGATGGCGCGCAACCTGGCCTCGCTGCCGCAGACCAGCATGGCGCTCGCATCCGGCGAGATCGGCTTCCATCATGCCGCGGTCATCGCGCGTTCGGTCACGGAGGTCGGCGCCGGCGCAGTCGTCGGGGAGGAGGCGCGCCTGGTGCGGGCAGCTCACAGTCTCGACCCGAAGTACCTCAGCTACCTGACCCGCCGGCTCCGGTATTCGATCGACCCCGACGGCACGCTCGCTCACTCCAACGATCAGTACGACTACCGATACCTGCACTTGAGCCAGACGCTGGATGGCGTTTTCTACCTCGATGGCAGGCTCGACTCAGAGGGTGGCGCGACCGTGCGAGCCGCACTGAACGCCCTTGAGCAAAGCAGGATCGACGAGCGGAGTGGCTCGATGCGCCGTGCTGACGCTTTGGTCGAGCTGGCTCGCCGACAGCTGGATGCAGGCAATCTTCCCGACGTGGCGGGCCAGAAGCCACATCTTTCGGTCACTGCGTCGGTAGCGACGCTGGCGAAGGCGCCTGGCGCGCCGCCCGCCGACCTCGAGTGGTCACAGCCGATCACGGCAGATGCGGCGCGGCGGCTGGCATGCGACAGCGCGATGACTCGCGTCCTGTTGGGACCGACCTCTGAACCGATCGATGTCGGCCGGTGCACTCGCACCATTCCGCCGGCCTTACGGCGAGCGCTGATCGTCCGAGACAGGGGATGCCGGTTCCCGGGCTGCGACCGTCCGCCCGACTGGTGCGACGGGCACCACCTGGTGCACTGGATCGATGGCGGCGAAACCAACCTCGCGAACACCTGCCTGCTGTGCAGGCGGCACCACCGATTCGTCCACGAGCTGGGATGGGGGCTGGTGTGGGGCGGCGAAGGAGAGATCGTGGCGATCCAACCGGAGTGGGGCAGGCCAAAACACGTGAATGGATTGGCGCTGCTGACCTGATCAGCTACTGGGCGATTTGGTTCAGGAACCAATTGACCAAGAACAGCACGTACTGCGGCTTGTCGACGTAGTAGTAATCGGGCTTCTCTCGTCCTTCCTGAAAAATAGCCAGCGCGTCGGAGTAGCACTCAACGTGAAGGAGCTTGGCGAACGCCACCGCGGTCGATTTGGTGCTTCCGATGAAGGCCAGGCGTTGGTTGCTCACGACCAGGGTGCCGGCGTCGAGCTTGGTAAGAAGTTGCTGCTCAACCGGGTGGCCGCGGAACGAACCCATTCTGTACCGGATGCCCGTATGGCCGATCGGAAAGCTGAATCCCTGGCTTGCACCGACCCACTGACGCCGAGTCTGTTGGCGCGCGAGGGTTGCGGAGACTGCGAGGCAAGCCTGCTCGCCCTTCTTCAGGATCAGCGGGCTCTGGATCGGCTGCGGCCCTCGCGCGCTCAGAGTGGCAGCGAGGTATGGCGCATCAAATCCCATGGCTTTTTGCGCATCGCCGCGGCGTTGGATCTCTTCCTCGGCCAACGCCGCGGTCGCCGCAATACCCTCTGCTTCGGATTCAAGTTGCGTCGCCTGGTCACCGGCCGCGGCCGCTTCGGTGCTTAGCAGATCTGCCTCCGGAATGGTTACCTGTGGCGATTCCTGTCCGATTCTCAGGAGCAGGGGATGCAACTGTGAGTCAACCTTCACGCGGTCAGCTGAGATATTTCGGCTTTCGTTCCAGCCGCCAACCTTGCCGATGATGCCGCCAACGCCATGGCGTTCCTCGACCTGGATCGACTGCAGCCGGGCGTCATCGGTCGCTTTCCTTTCATACAAGGCGCGCGCCTGTCCAACCGCCTCAGCAAGCATCGAAGGCGTGACCCAGGCGGTGGGATTGGTGATCAGCAATTTGCCTCGTTGGATCCACAAGTTTTGGGCCAACGATCGAAGCGAGCGACCCTGTGCTGCCAATGAATCAGCTTGTTTGTGAAGGTCAGCGACGCGAGAACGAAGCCCGGGAAGGTCAACCATCGTGACCACACCGCCATCGGTCATAACCGTGGCGGCGGTCTCGGACAAGTTCACTGCTCGTGGGCCTAGGGCCGGTACAGAGGTCGGCGCTCGCCGTGGTGGTATGAGCAAGCACCAGATCTACCGCCCGAGTGGCTGTACGTTCCGTCGACACACTCGTCGACGTACCCCTTGGTACTGGTCCAGAAGCTTGGAATGCAGTTGAAGTAACTGCAAAAGGCGGAGGCCGGGCTCGTGATGAGCTGCCCGCCGCAAAAGTTGTAGCCCCAAGGATTGGCGGGCGCACCGCAAGTGCTTTTGACCACTGGTGGTTTGGGAACTGGCGAAGGCTTCGGCCGCGGTGAAGGCTTCGGCGAGGGCAGATGAGATGGCGACGGACGAAGGGTAGCGACCGGCGAGGGGGAAGACGTAGTTACTTGCGGTGCCGATGGCGTAACGGCCGCAACCGGGTTTCCAGTTGCGTTAAAGCCGCCAGTGGCCGCACCGATGATTGCGATCACAACAATCAACGCGATCCCAGCTACCCCGAGGTACCCGATGGCAGCGACGGCCATCTTCCACGGGCTGCCCGTTCTGAAGCCGGGCACTCCGCGAAGCCCGCCCCCGGTAGCCACCACCGCGGTCAAGGCGGCACCGGCTGCTACCCACGCTGTCCCGTTCCAGCGCCAGGTGCCATCTGGGGAAAGCGTCGAAACCCATGTGTGGCCATCCCACAACCACTTCCCGTCCGGCGAAACGTCCCCTACAGACACGGCCAGAACATCCCCGGGCTAACTCCCGGACTTAACAGGCACATTTGCTGGACTAACTATGCGCCCGTTACTTTGTTACGGCCGCCTCCCAACGGTCAAACTCACCACCCAACTTTGCCGCTAGGCCTTCAAAGCGCCCGCGCAGCAGTCGGATGTTGTCAACGCTAGGAACTAAGTCGATCCTAGCCAGAGCCAGCCAGTTCGTTTCTGTCGCTGTCCATCCGACCATTCAAACTCGCTCTGAGCTGCCGCATATCCGCTCTGCGGTTCGTAGATAAATCGCCACGCAGGTCTCCAGCGACGCAATATCCACCCACTCGACATCCGCGTGAGCTCCTTCGCCCGACGGCCCGAAAGCCACGGTCGGTATGTCGACCGCATTGCTCAGCGCCATGTCCATCCAGTAGGCGACGCCGATGACCTCCGGTTGACGCTTCAGCACCTCGACTGCCGCCTGCTCGACCGCCTCCGTCACGAAGCTGTCCGCCCCTAGCTGCGACGATGGCCGTTCGAGCGTCAACTTCACTGTCGCCTCTAGCGCCGGGTCCTGCCCCCGCGCATTCGCGATGAGGTGCTCGATCTCCTGCAGCGCCGTCGCGCCATCCTCTCCCGGTATCGTGCGGCGCTCCAAGGTCACGACGCATCGTGCCGGATAGGTGCTCAGCTCCTGCCCGCCCTCGATGAGAGACGCATGAACGGTGCCCGTCCCCAACAACAGATGGCCCCGGCCCGCGCGCAGCTGGTGATCAAGCTCCAGCACTCCGGTGAGTATCCGTCCCATATGCGCCACCGCATCGATCCCGAGATCCGGCCGCGACCCGTGCGCGGCCACCCCGCGCGTCTCGACCTCCAACCAGGCAAACCCCTTGTGCGCCAGGCACAGCCGCAACTCGGTCGGCTCGGTCACGATCGCAGCGTCCGCCTCGATGCGCTTGAGCACAGCTGAGGTACCGATGCTTGCGACCTCCTCATCGGCGACCGCAGCGACGATCACGTCCCCACGGAGCTTGAGCTTCTTCGCCTCGCGCGCCGCGATCATGATCGCCGCCAGGCTTCCCTTCATGTCGTATGCGCCCCGGCCGTAAACACGGCCCTCGCGCACATATGGGACGAATGGGTCCTTCATGCCGCCCGCGCCCACCGTGTCCATGTGGGCGTTGAGCATCAGGCTCGCCCCGCCACCGCTCCCGGGCAGCACCCCGATCACACTCGGGCGCCCCGGCACCGGTTCCACCACCTGCACCGAAAGCCCTTCTGCGCCGAGCCACTCCGCAACGAACGTGGCGAGCCTCGACTCGCCGCTGCCCGTGGCGACGAGGTCAGGGTTCACGGACTCGATGGCGACCAGCTCGCACACCAACTTTTCAAGGTCGCCAGAGAAACCCATGCCGGCCGATTCTAGGCCCGACACCGCAACTCCTCCCGTAAAAAGGACGAGGGCCCTGGTGGGGGGCCCTCGCCACCGCTAGCCGTGAACCCGCTCAGTCGTCGTTCGCCTCATCGTCGCTCGGGTTCGACATCGCGAACCACGCACCGCCAGGGCTGGTCACGAACACGATCGCATGCCCGCAGTGACGCGGCAGTACGACCGTGTCGTCAATGGTCACGTCGCCCGCACCGGTCGCGTTGAACAAGGCGGTGCTGACATTGACGATCGCGTGATGCTGGGTGACGCAGCTGACGATCGCCTTTAGCTTTGCTATCGGGTTGATGTTGCCAAGGTCCGGAATGACCAGGCCCGTGACGCTCACCATCACCAGGCCGTCCCTCGACACCGAGCCTGTGCCGGACGCGATCACCCAGGCTTTGCCGCCGCCGACCAAACCGCGGTCGTTCACCGCGCCGACGGCCGCGCCGGTGACAGGCGTCATCGAGCTGAACTTCACCACGGTGTGATCGTCGTGGGCGAGCGCTGTTGCGCTGCCCAAGGCCACAAGGCTAAGCGCGCTCATAGCGACCAGAAACAGCTTCCGGAAATATCTCATGTCTCCAACGCCTCCAATGGCCGAGCCCCGCGAACCCAGGGACGGGTCCGCCATCCCTCGTCGATACCGGGTCGGGTTACCACGGGTAGCTTCGTCTTCAAGTTCCACGTCAACCAGTACAAGACGCATCTGTATGAAGCGGACGGCACCCAGTACGTCTACAGCTGGACGCAGGCAGTCACGACCTGACGGGGGGCGCTGCTAGGCGCCGACGATTCGGATCGTCCAAAGGTCGTCGGCGAGGCCTGGCTGGATGAGGTACGTGTACGGCATCGTGAAATAACCGGCCATGCCCCAGCCCACGCCCCATGAGTTGCGGACGAGGAAGGTCTGGCTCGCATCGTCATAGCCCACCGCCACCACCGCATGGCCGCCTATCGCCCTTTCGCTGGGACCAGGCATCGGCATGTGGCCTGTCTGCGCCACGGCGGGCGACTCGAAGCTCTCGTAAACGGTGAAACCGAAAATGAAGGGAAAGCCGGAGGCGAGGCATCCCCTCATCTGAGTCAGGTCCTGGATGAGGCTCTGGTACGAGACTGCGCGATCCGACTTTGCGTCCTGATACGCCTTCGCCGACGGTTTGTCGGTGAACTTTGCTATGTCGTAGGGCCAATCCGGCTCGGGGCACACGCCCTGGCTGGCCACTGACTTGATCCCGTCGCGGATCATCGCGCCGCTGTCGAGGTCCACGGTTCCCTCGATCACGCGCTCGTTGTAATAGATGAAAAGTCGCGAGGGTACGAAGTCGGCAAGGCCCTCCTTGAGCCTGTCGAACTCGATGGCGCCGCCGATCGCGTTCGCCGTGCAGCTGCCCAGCATTCCCTGGTCGTAAACCGCGGGACACTTCGCGCGCAGGTCGATGAACGGTGGCAAGGTGGTCAAGAACGCGGGCGGAGCCGAGTAAAGGTGGTCGCGCTCGTCGGGAAGATCGGGGATCCAGCCGTACCGCTCGATTTTTCGAGGCTCAGTCATTTTCCTATCCTCCCCGCCTTACAAATAAGCCCAGCTCTTGATGCTGGGCGAGTCGCCGACCAACGCCCGAACGCCACGCGGCAGCTTATGCCCCTCCATGACGATCGCAGTCGCCCTGGTATGGCCTTCGAGCAAGCCGACGCTCCCATCCGGCATGCGCAGGCAGATCAGGTCGGACAGCTCCGCCTCCGGGTTGTCGGCGTGGCAGATGATGCGCGCCAGCGACAGGATGTGGAGGTTCATGTCGTCACCGGTGAACAGCCGCGCCGCATTGGCTGCGCCTTCGGCCACCTTGCGCGTCGCTGGTGCCAGCGTGGTCCATGTCGCGTTGCGGTTGGAGTACAGCATCTCGGAGACTTCCACAATCGACGCCTGAGCCCTGCGCCACGCGATGTCGTCTTCGAGGCCGGCGAAGATCAACGCACCTCGTCCGAACCCATGCGCCGAGGCGATGATCCGCCGTCGCTCGGCATTGTGGGCGGCGTTATCGAGGTCGGGGTTGCGTGCCAATGCGAGCGCGTGCGCGAGATGCGAGGGCTTTGGAGGATCGCCGACCAGGTAGGCCTGGAACGGAGGCGACTCGATCTCTGCCTGGAGCCAGGCCAAGATCACGTGATCGTCAGTAACCGCCCCAAGGTCCTCCATCAGTCAGAAAGAGTAGGGCAGGCACCAAAAACCTCAGCCACCCAGCCCTCGCGGGCCCACCCTCCTCCCGGCAGGTTCCCACCCCCAACCTGCACGCCGCTGCGAAACGTACGGCGATGTCGACAGCAGGGGAACCCTGCCTGTTAATGCCGAGAAGCGATGCACATCCGCACCACCACGACAGGCCCGAATCGGCTCCGAACGCGCTCAAACTCGTGCTTGCCCCAAACTTAACGGTCAATGAGCGCAGCACACAAGTGGGTCTACCACTTCACGGAAGGGTCCGCCAAGATGCGCGACCTCCTCGGCGGCAAGGGCGCGGGCGCCGCCGAGATGACCCGGGCCGGCATGCCCGTGCCCCCAGGCTTCACCATCACGACCGAGGCCTGCCGCGCCTACCTCGCCAAGGGTCGGGGTGGCAAGTTTCCCGAGGGCCTGTGGGACCAGGCCACCAAAGCCCTCGCCTTGCTCGAGAAGCGCGCGGGCAAGCGTTTCGGCGACCCGGACAACCCACTCCTGGTCAGCGTCCGTTCGGGGGCCAAGTTCTCGATGCCAGGCATGATGGACACCGTCCTGAACCTGGGCCTCAACGAGGAGACCATGGAGGGCCTGGCCAAGCTCACAAGGGATGAGCGCTTCGCCCTCGACGCCTACCGCCGCTTCATCCAGATGTTCGGCAAGACGGTGATGGGCATCGACGGCGACAAATTCGAGCACGCGCTCACGGAAGCGAAGAAGAAGGCGGGCGTCAAAACCGACCCCGAGCTCAAGCCCCAGCACCTCCGCCCCCTCGTCAAGCGCTTCCTCGACATATATAAGGACGCGACCGGCCACGCTTTCCCCGAGGATCCCGTGACGCAGCTTCGCGCGGCGATCGAAGCCGTCTTCAAATCGTGGAACACTGAGCGCGCCAAAACCTACCGCCGCATGGAGCGAATCCCCGACGACCTGGGCACGGCCGTGAACGTCCAGATGATGGTGTTCGGCAACATGGGCCGCGCCTCAGGCACGGGGGTCGCCTTCACACGCAACCCGATCACCGGCAAAAGAGAGCTGTACGGCGACTACCTGACCAACGCGCAGGGCGAGGACGTGGTCGCGGGCGTGAGGGACACCGAGCCGATCAAGGCGCTCAAGCGCCACATGCCGAAGGTCTACGCCGAGTTCGAGGGCTATGCCCGCAAGCTCGAGAAGCACTACAAGGACGTGCAGGATCTCGAGTTTACAATCGAGCGCGGCAAGCTCTACATGCTCCAGACCCGCAGCGCCAAGCGCACGGGCGAGGCGGCGGTGAACATCGCCGTCGACATGGTCGAGGAGCGTCTCATCACCAGGAAGGAAGCCGTCGCGCGCATCGAGCCGCGCCAGCTGGAGCAGCTGCTGTTCCCGCGTGTGGATCCAAATTCAAAGGCGCAGGCTGTCGCCAAGGGCGTTCCGGCATCGCCGGGTGCAGCGTCAGGCGAGGCAGTCTTCGATGCGGACACCGCTGCGGAATGGGGCAAGAAGGGCAAGGCCGTGATCCTGGTCCGCGTCGAGACCAACCCCAACGACGTGCATGGAATGGTCGAGGCCAAGGGCATCCTCACGCAGACGGGCGGCACCGCGAGCCACGCGGCGCTGGTCGCGCGCGGCATGGGGCGCCCCTGCATCGTGGGCGCGAGCGCCATCAGCGTCGACGTGCGCAAGCGTCAGTTCTCCGCCGGCGGCGCCCTCATCAAAGAGGGCGACCAGATCACGATCGACGGCACCACCGGCGAGGTCTATGTCGGCAACGTGCCCACAATCGAGGCTCGATCGCTCAACCAGCATCCGGCCGCGAGTGCCATCCTTCGCTGGGCCGACGGGTTCCGCCGCCTCCAGGTGTGGGCGAACGCGGACTATCCGCGCGACGCCATCAAAGCACGCGAGAACGGAGCGCAGGGCGTGGGACTGTGCCGCACGGAGCACATGTTCATGGAGCAGGACCGGCTGCCCATCGTCCAGGCCATGATCATGGCCACCACCACGGAGGAGCGCGAGAAGCAGCTCGACTTGCTGCTGCCGATCCAGCGTGGCGACTTCGCGGGCATCTTCAAAGAGATGGCGGGGCTGCCGGTGATCATCAGGCTCATCGACCCGCCGCTCCACGAGTTCTTGCCCAGCCTCGAAGACCTGATTCGCGAGACCACGCAGCTCAAGGAGAACGGCAAGACTCCTTCGCGCCTCAAGCGGCTGGAGAAGATCATGGCCCGCGTCGAGGAGCTACATGAGGCCAACCCCATGCTCGGGCTGCGAGGCGTGCGCCTGTCGATCCTGTTCCCAGAGATCACGCGCATGCAGGTGCGGGCGATCATGGAGGCCGCCTGCGACCTGCGCAAGAGAAAGATCGACGCGCGACCCGAAATCATGATCCCGCTCGCCGGCACGCTCGCGGAGCTGCACGCGGTGCGCGAGGAGCTGAGGCCCGTGGTCGAACAGGTGCAGAAGGAGAAGGGCGTGAGCGTGCCTTACAAGTTCGGCACGATGATCGAGATCCCTCGCGCGGCGCTCACGGCGGGGGAGATCGCCACCGAGGCCGAGTTCTTCTCGTTCGGTACCAACGACCTCACGCAGACAACCTTCGGCTACTCGCGCGACGATGCCGAGCGCCACTTCATCGTCAAGTACCTGGAGCGCAAGATCCTGCCGCGCAACCCCTTCGAGACGATCGATGAGAACGGCGTGGGCCGCTTGATGGGAATCGCCGTCACCGAGGGCCGCAAGACGCGGCCGAAGATGGAGATCGGGATCTGCGGCGAACACGGCGGCGACCCCGAATCGATCCACCTATGCCACAAGCTGGGGCTGAATTACGTGTCGTGCAGCCCGTTCAGGGTGCCGGTCGCGCGCCTGGCGGCGGCCCAGGCTGCGATCGGGGACACAGCCTCCTCTAACTAAAGCGCGGACCAGCCGCCGCTCCGGCGCATCCGCCTACGCAGAGCTGGCCGGCCCCTCAGCCGAAATCAGATCGTCATGTAGATGTGGATCACCGCGGCCGCCACGACGCTTTGCGCATACGCATCGCGCACCGACAGCCCGGCACGCACACCGACGTGCTTCGAGACGAGTGCGGTGGCCAGCATCGCATCGCGGATGGATGACGCCGTCTCCGGGTCGGCGTCGTACGCAGCTGCCGAAGCCAGATGGCGGCCGGCAAGCAAGGCCTCAAACTCGATCCTTGCCTCGGGGTTGGCAGCGAAAAAGGCTGCGCGCTGCGATGCCTGCGCCTCGATGAACGCGTGCACCTGCTTGTCGGTCACGACAATGCCCTCCTTTTTGGCTCGATCCTTCAAAGCAGCCTCTCGAATCAACTGGGCCAGCGCCGCCTGCTCGATTTGGGACTCGGTCATTCCGAGGCCACGCTGGGTGTTGTTGTAGCGGGAGATGGTGACGTCGCGGACGAATTGCTGCGAGCTGATCTCGACTGTCCCAACCTGGGCTATGACCGCCGGCAGCCGCTTGCCGTTGCCAAGATCGGTTGCCGTGTAAAGGGGAG
>DATCPU010000111.1:0-10344 GCA_036569925.1 Candidatus Dormiibacterota bacterium | reverse complement strand
AATCCGATAAATGTTCCACCAATCGTTTCGATCCGACACGAAGTAGAGCCCACCCGTCGGTGACCATTCGGGCTGGAAGATGGACTCGGTAGGACCGCCGGCGACCTTGCGCGCCGAAGTTGCGTTGCCGTCGCCATCCAGCTCACCGACCCAGAGCTCGGTGCCATCCCAAGGCATGTTTGGATGGTTCCAGGTGAGCCAGGCGAGGCGCCCGCCGTCGGGGCTGAGCTTCGGCGAAGAGTAGAAGTCGTTGCCTGCGGCCACAGTGATGATGTCGCGATCGCCGTTCCAATCGAGTGCCACCAGCGTGTTGACTGCCTCAGTCGCGCCAGTCGTGTGATCCTCGCAGACGGCAAATATTCTTCCGCGTGGCGGATCGACCAGCAGGTCCGCGTGGCGGATGTCAGCCGCCGGCGTGATGGCCAATGGATCGATGCCACGCTTCTGGACGTAGATCCGCTGGTCATCGAAATTGGCGAACCACACGGTTCCGCCGCTTACTGCGAAATGGCCGCCGCCATATTCGTGCACGCGGGTCCGGGCATTGAAGCCGACCGGCGTGACATCCGCGTTGCCGCTGTCAGTCCGGCGGACGACCACCTGGCGGCCGCCTTCCGTCGGCCTCTCTTCCGTCCAGTACAGGTCGTTTCCGTCCCAGCGTGCCGTGCCCCTACCCAGGGAGACGGCGCCCTTGAGCAGCAGATCGATGGTGATGGGCGACGCCCAGGAGCCGTACGGCGCGACTTTCTTTTCGTTCACGAAACCGCGCGGACGATCAGCGCGTCGCCCTGACCGCCGCCGCCGCACAGCGCAGCCGCGCCGATGCTCAGCCCGCGCCGCTTCAGCTCGGTGGCGACGGTCAGCACGAGCCGTGCGCCGCTCGCGCCGATTGGATGGCCGAGGGCCACTGCGCCGCCGTTGACGTTGACGCGCTCCTCATCCAGCTGAAGCATGCGGGTGGCGTTGAGCGCGACGGCCGCGAAAGCTTCGTTGATCTCGACCAGGTCCAGGGCGCTCGCCGTGAGCCCCGCTTTTTTCAACGCGTTGCTCAGCGCGAGCGCCGGCACCGTGTGTAGCCACGCGTAACGATCGGCGCTCATCCCGTGCGAGACGATCTCCGCAAGCGGCTCGACCTTGAGTGCACGCGCGCGCTCCGCGGACATCACCACGACCGCGGCCGCCCCGTCCGAGATCTGCGATGCATTGCCTGCGGTGATGGTGCCCTTTGGCCGGAAGGCCGGCGACAGCTTGCTGAGGGACTCCTCGGTGGTCCCGGGACGTACTCCTTCGTCGCGCTCCACCCTCACCGCCTCTCCGCGACGCTGTGGAATGGCGACCGTCACCACCTCATCGGCCATCGTCCCGCTGTCCCACGCCTGCTGAGCCCGCCGGTGCGAGCGCGCGGCCCAGGAGTCCTGGTCCTCCCTGCTGATCTCGAGCTCGCGATTCACGTCGTCCGAGCTCGCGCCCATGTGCTCCTTGAGGAACGTGGACCACAGGCCGTCGTGGACCATCGAGTCAACCATCTCGGTGTTGCCCATGCGCGCCCCGAACCGCGCCTTCGGCATGAGATACGGCGCCTCCGACATCGATTCCATACCTCCCGCGACCACCACCTCCACCTCGCCGGCGCGGATCAGCTGGTCGGCGAGTGCGATGGCGTTGAGGCCCGACAGGCATACCTTGTTGATGGTGATCGCGGGGACCTCCTGAGGGATGCCTGCCTCAATGGCGGCCTGGCGGGCGGTGATCTGGCCGGCGCCGGCCTGGAGGACCTGGCCCATGATCACGTAGTCGACCTGGTCAGCCGCCACGCCGCTCCGCTCGAGCGCCGCCCGGATGGCATGGCCGCCGAGCGTGACGGCCGGCACATCTTTGAAAGCTCCGCCAAATTTGCCGAAAGGCGTACGCGCGCCCGCTACGATCACGTTTGGCATACGGCCAGTCTAGGGGGAGGAGAGTCGCCGTTATGAGGAATGCCTTGTTGGTCGTGGATCTCCAGAACGACTTCGTCGAAGGCGGCGCCTTGCCCGTTCCCGGCGGTACCCAGGTGGTGGCTCATGTCGCGCGGCACGTCCGCCACTTTCGCAGTGAGTACGCGTTCGTGGTGGCGACTCGCGACCTCCACGAGGACCCCCCGGACCATTTCTCGGACCAACCCGACTACGTCAAGACCTGGCCACCTCACGGAGTCAAAGGGACGACCGGGGCGGTGTTGTGCACTCCGATCTCCAACCTGGTCAGGGAAAAGATCATTGGCGCGGTGGTGGACAAAGGGCGGCACACCGCCGCGTACTCCGCGTTCGAGTCGGTGGATCCGCGCGGTCACCTGCTCGTCGATGTCCTCAGGGAGCAGCGGGTCGACCACATCGACATCTGCGGCCTGATCACGGAGTACACGATCCTTGCCACCGCTCTCGACGCCCGGAAGCACGAGTTCCAGGTCCGAGTCCTGGTCAACCTGTGCGGCGCCGCCAGTCCAGAGGCCGGCCAGCGCGCATTCGAGGAGATGAAGGCGGCCGGCTGCCAGCTGATGGCGGCGTCGGCGCCGTAAGTATGAGAGGGAACCAGCCGGTTCCCTCTCATCGACGGGCGCTTCGCGCGCGTCTGCTCTCCTTCCTGGAACACGGTTAATCCGAGCTGGTTTCTCCACGCCCTAATTGGGAGTGAAAAGGGACAAAGTCATGGCCGGGCGGACCCCGGCCAACCCTGCCGCGCCAGCGATTGTTTAGAAGCTCCCTGCCGCGAGTAATAGTGATCAAGGCAAAGTCATGGCCGGGGGCACCCCGGCCAACCCTGCCACGCTAGCGAGAACAAGACCCGGCATCGGCCGAAGTCGATGCCGGGTGGTGCCTTACTTCTTTCGTGCTCGGGCAGGTGGCGTGTCGTACTTGAAGGACACGTTCAGCCTGACTCGGTACTTCGTGACCTTCCCGTTCTCGATGGTGAGGTCCTGCCTGACAACCTCGGCGACACGGAGGTCTCGCAGAGACTTCGATGCGGTCTCGACGGCGCTCTTCGCGGCCGCCTCCCACGATGTGCTGCTGGTCCCCACCAGCTCGGTAACTCGATAAACGCTGTCAGCCATGGCTACCTCCCGTTCATGTTCTGCAGAGTGAGCCGCAATTGTCGCGCGGAACTATTACTTGCGCACCCTACCGACGCTGCGCAGCTCCGGCAGCGCCTCGGCCAGCTTGCCGGCCAGCATCGTCGCCTTGGGCGGATCGAGCATGAAGATCTGTTCGGTAAAGCCCAGCTCGAGGTAGCGTGCCGACATCTCGAGCAAGCGGGAGCGGTCCTGGCCATCCCATGCAACCTGGATCGAGCGCCGGATCTCTGACGGATCGCGGCCCACCGCGCCGCACGCGTCCTCCAGCCTCGTGATGACCTCGGTCCCCTTGTCGATCTCACCCGCGCCGGTGTTCCAGACATCGGCATAGCGCGCAACCAACCTGATCGTCGTCACGCCCGATGCCCCGATCCAGATCGGCGGACACGGCTTCTGGATCGGCTTGGGGTTGGCGATCGCATCGGTCATCTTGTAGTAGCGGCCATCGAAGTTGGTCCGATCTTCGGTCCACAGCGATTTGATGATCTGCAGCGACTCGCTCAGCCGCCCGACCCGATGATCGAGGCCCTCGATTCCGTACATCGAGTGCTCGATCGCCGCCCAGGCCGCCCCGATGCCGAACTCCAGCCGACCGCCCGACAGGTGGTCGATGGTGACCGCAAGCTTGGCGAGCACGGCGGGATTTCGGTACGTGTTACCCGTGACCATGCAGCCGATTCGGACGCGTTTCGTGGCCTCGGCCATCGCGGCCTGGAGTGCCCAGCCCTCATAGATAGGCCGGTCAGGGCCGCCGGCACCGATGGAGGCGAGATGATCGAAGTCCCATACGTGGTCAAAGCCGCCTTCGTCGGCCAGGCGCCAGACGGTCCGCAACGCCTCGATCGTCGTGTCCTGGCCGGACAGCTTCATCCCGAAATGGACGGGGTGCGTCATCCGGTGCGTAAACGGGTCGGCTTGACGCGGATCGCGACGTGATACTTCCGCGCGAAGCCTTCCGGCTCCCAGTCGTAACCCTTGATCAGGCGCGCGTACTTGCGGATGTACGTCGGTACTTTGTGTGCCAGCGGATAGCGCTTCAAGCGGGTCGCTTCGCCATCGAAGCGGACGACGTCGTCGCCGTCAGGAGTCGTATTGAAGTGCAGGTGCACCTGCGGATTGGCAGCAATGTCATTGACTTTCTGGCCCGGCAGCGAGTAGATCAGGAACGACCTGCCGTCCCACAAGAACCACACGGGCACGGCATGGGGCCGACCGTCGCCGCCGACGGTTGCAAGCCAGATGATCAGCTCCTTCTCGAGCCGTTTCTGGACGGCTTTGCCCACGGCAGTGGTCTTGTCGAGCAGTGGTTTCTTGCGCGCCGCCATCTCTACTGGCAGCGTACAGGAGGCCTGGGTGGCGGCGCGGTTTGAAAGCCGCCGTAACGTGGCACAGTAAGGAGGCACTGTAAGCACATGAAGAAAGTAGAAGCTGTCAAGAAGACCGAGGCGGAGTGGAAGCGCGACCTGACCCCCACGCAGTACCACGTACTGCGCGAAAAGGGAACCGAGAGGCCGTTCACCGGGGAGTACTGGGACACCACCACGCCAGGCGTTTACCTGTGCGCGGGCTGTGGCGCCAAGCTGTTCGAGTCCGCGACCAAGTTCGACGCCCACTGTGGTTGGCCGAGCTTTTACGCCCCGGCTGAGGACGCGCCCGTGGCCGAACATGTCGACCGCAGCCTCTTCATGGAGCGGACCGAGGTCACCTGCGCGAGCTGCGGAGGGCATCTCGGACACGTCTTCGATGACGGCCCAGAGCCCACCGGACTGCGCTACTGCATCAACTCGGTCAGCATCAAGCTCGAACCGACCGAGAAGTAATACGAGCTAACCCTCGCCCCAACCCTCCCCCCTGAAGGTGGGAGGGACTAGTGCTAAACCGTGGCGCTTACCAGCCGCCGGCCAGCTCGCCCTTGAGCGTCGGCACGACCGAACCACCCACCTCTATGCGAGATGGCAAATCGCCGTCCGGTGGATATGCCAGCTTGATGCGCACCAGGCTCCGCCGACCCATCTTGGTGCCCTGCTCGCTTACCAGCGAAACCTCAAGCGACCGCTTCACCAGTCCGTACTTGACGGCGAAAGCGCCCAATGGCCCGCTGCCGGATCCCGTCGCAGGATCCTCGTAAATGTTCATGACATGCGGGGCGAACATCCGGCTATAAAGGCGATCGCGACCCACTCCCGCAAAAAGGAACACGCCGTGCTCGAAGACTCTCGACAGCGCGTCTCTCTCGGAGACTGCGCGATCGACAGTGGCTGCATCCTTGAGGGCGACGTATACAAAAGGCACGCCTGTGGTGCCGACCTGGATGGGAACGTCGGGGACCAGGTCTGCCTCTGAAAGACCGATGGCGGAGGCGGCGCCGGCACGATCGGACAGGGTGTCGCCGAAGCTCACCTTCGGGTGCGTCATCCAGAAGGTGAGGCTGTTCGCGCCTCGCTCGGCGCGCACAAGCACCGGTCCGACGCCCTCCTCGAGTGTGAATTCCAGCGAGCCGCCAGGGACCAATCCCTCGGTGAACAGAACCCATGCAGTGCCAATCGTCGGGTGCCCGGCGAATGGCAGCTCAGAGGCGGGGGTGAAGATGCGAACTCGGGCCACGTTGCCCGGTTTCTCGGGCTTGAGCACAAAGGTCGTCTCGGAGATGTTCATCTCCTTGGCGATCCGCTGCATCACATCGCCGGGAATTCCCTCCGCGTCGAGCACGACTGCGAGCTGGTTGCCGGTCAGCGGAGTGTCGGTGAAGACATCGACCGTGTGAATCGTGTAGCGCTTGAACCGGTCGCTCATCTCGGAATGATCATGCAGGTGCTGGTCCCGTGCGCCAGCAGCTTGCCGGTCTTGTCGGCGTAGAGCTTGCCCTCCGAAGTGGCGACCCTCCCGCCTCGATAGACGACCACGGCCTCGCACCGCACAGGCCCCGTCTCAGAGGTGATCGGGCGGACGAAGTTGACCTTCGTCTCCAGGCTGGTGTAACGCTCACCGACCGCAAGTGTCGTATGGACCGCGCAGCCGAGCGCGGAATCCAGGATGGTCATCGCGAAACCTCCATGCACAACTCCAATCGGGTTGTAGAGGTACTCGCCAGCCTCCCCGCGAAAGGTGGCCTTGCCTTCTTCCACCTCAGCCCCGGTGATGCCCATGGTGCTCATGATCGGCGGCGGCGGCACCTCCCCGGAAACCACGGCATTCATGAACTCGAGGCCCGACATGCCCGCAGCGGCAGGCAGCGCAACCGACGGATCAGCCCAGGTCACGGTTCTCGTGCGCAGGTGGGAGTCGCTCACGTCATCACTCAATACCGCTTTCAGACCCCAAGGCTTCCCTCAACCTCCAGCGCGGAGAGGATGGCCAGAACGCCGAGAGCGGCTATCGCCACGCCGCTGAACGCGCTGATGCCCCTCAAGACCCGTGGCGTCACTCGAGCGCGCAACCCCGCGCCGAGGCCGGCCACTATGCACCACCAGGTGGCCGAACCTGCGAAGACGCCGGCCACTACGAGGGCGGGCGGTAGGTAACCATCGCCGATGCCGATGCCAAGTGAGGCGACGAGGGCGGCGAACGAGATGATCGTGGCCGGGTTGGTGATCGTGAGCCCCAGGGTCGAGGCATAGGCGATGGCCAGCCCCGCACCGTCGAGGGTGGCCGCGCCCACGTCGCTCTGCGGTCGGCTCACGACGGTTCGTATGCCGAGCAGGACCAGAGCGGCACCCCCGATCAAGGTGAGCCAGAAACGCTCGCCGACGAGCACCGTGGTGACGGCGCCGATGCCAAAGGCCGCGAGGCCGGCGTAGAGCCCGTCTGCGGTCGCCACGCCGAGTCCCGAAACAAGGCCCGTCATCCAGCCGCGAGCGAGGGTACCTCTAAGGCACAGGAAGAAGATGGGTCCCGGCGAGGCCGCAACCACGAAGCCGAGGACGAAGCCTCGAATTAGCAAGCTGGACACCGCGGTCTCTCATCCGCGGCATTGTAAATCCGCGATGACCGTGGACTGTAGAGTCGTTGCGAATGAAGCGGGCCGGTCAGCATCGCATTAGGCCCTCAGCCGGTTGAACCGCGTCACGAGGCGCCGGTTGCTTGGGTACGGAGCGGCCGCCGGCGCTCTGATTCTTGTCCTGCTGATTGCCATCGCCGCATTCCTCGCCATGCAGGTCACCTTTCGCAACCCGGCGCCGAGCAACCCCGTCCCAGCCTTGAACTGCTCGCCCGCCCCATGCGCCGACGTCCAGGACTTCACGCTGTGGATCTCAAACCTGAAGGTCGATGGCAACCTCGTGAGCATGCAGGTGACATTCAAGAATTCGAGCAGCGCCACCCACGCGTCGCCCGAAGATCTCAGGCTGATCGACTCGAAGCAGAACAGCTCTGGCCTGGTCACCAACGCGCCTGGCTGCCAGACGTGGGGCCGCCACGAGTTCAGCAACGGAGCCACTTTCGGCCCGACGCATGTGTGTTTCCGAGTGAGCGCCGCCGATCCGCCCCTCACGCTGCGCTGGTCGCCCGACTTCGGGTTCTTCTGCTGTCAATCGGATATCAAGCTTTCCTGACGGCGCGGCAGCCGAGCGCCACGTCAGGTCGATTCGTTACCAGAGTGGTGACCCTCGGGTCGCGCATGAACCGTGCAATCTCGTCAGTCTCGTCCACCGTCCAGACCCAGATCGGCAGCCGCTTGCGCTTGCAGTAGCCAAGCAGGCGGATGTGGGCCAGCTGCTGGTGCGCGGCCACGAAGTCGGCATGGGAGCGTTCGATGCGCGGCCCGGGAAATAGCTCAGCCAAACGCTCGCTTGCGGTCGCCCACACGCGGGCATGTCTCATGTCGGTGCCCAATGTGAGCCCAGCCTGGACGTCGGGAAACTGGTCCTTGACTGCGCGGATCGACTCGACCTCGCCCGTCGTGACGACAAAGCGCGCGCCCGCCTTGTGGCTCAGAAGGGTTCGCACGATGTCGCCTTCTTCACCCGGCTCCTTCAGGTCGACGTGCAGACCGACACGGCCCCCAACCACCTCCAGGAGCTCGTCGAGCGTGAGCATCTCGTCCCCGAGCTCGGCCTTGAGATCCGAATACGCCAGGCTGTTCGTCGCTCGTCCAGAGGGGGTGACGCCGTCGTGGTAGTTGATGAAAAGGCCGTCGGCACTGCGCCGCACGTCGAGCTCGACGTAATCGACGCCAAGGGCGATCGCGCGGTCATAACGCTCGGCCGCAGGCAGTCCCGCGATGCCGCAGGACCCGCGATGAGCGCTGATCAGTGGAGCCACGGAGCCACAGTAGTTGCTGCGCTCGTCGTCTGCGGCGACACTGAGGTCGTGGCCGGATTGCATCCCGTTGTCGTCGTCACCGGGGCCACGGGAGCCATCGGCTCAGCGGCCGCGTCGGTGCTGGTCCGGCGCGGCGCACGCGTTTTCCTGCTTGCCCGGCCGACCGCCCGCCTGGAGGCTGAGGTAAAGAGGTTGGGCGGCGAGGACAAGCGCGTGAGCAGCGTCGGAGTCGATCTTTCGTCACTCGCTTCGGTGCGCACCGCGGCCAGGGAGATCGGGCGCGCCGGAGGCCATGTCGACGCGCTCGTGAACGTCGCAGCCACCTTTTCAAGCGATTATCGAAAGACGAAGGAGGGCTTCGAGGTAATGCTTGCGACCAACCATCTCGGCCCCTTCCTGCTGACCAACCTCCTACGCGATCAGCTCGCGGGCCGGGGGCGCGTGATCACGGTGACTGCTCCATCGTCAACGCGGGTCGACATCGACCAGCTAATGGACAAAAAGAGATTTCGAGCGCTTGACACTTTTGGCGCCACCAAGGCTGCCAACCTGATGTTCACATTTGAGCTCGCTCGCCGAGCCAAGCGATGGGAGGTTCGAGTCAACGCCTGTCATCCCGGGCTGATTCGCTCCGAGCTCATGCGCGAGGCGTGGGCTCCGATTCGCGTCATCACCAGGATGGTGTCGGGGTCGCCTGATCGTGCAGCTGAAGACCTTGCCGATCTGGCCATCTCACCGGCGCACGAGGGCACCACCGGTTGGTTCTTCAAGGGGGTCAAGAGGATCGAGCCGCCGAAATCGACGATGGACGAGCAGGCTCAAGCGCGCTTGTGGCAGCGAACCGCGGAGCTGGTCGAGCTGGGGGCTGCCGGCTTCTAGACGCGGAGAGCGTCCTGCTCCGGGGGTCGGCCGAAAGTCGCCGGATCGGCGCCCGAGGTCAAGGCGACGGCGAGCGATCCATAAGGCCCATCCTGGACGCCGCGCCAGCGCGCCAACGGAGCGCGCATGTCGATAGACCTGTAAGCGAGTAGCGGAGCCGTCAACGCAGAGATCGGGTGCCTAACCGCAGGGGGGCGCGTTCGGATCCGGCTCTGCCGGGCCGGACGCCCCAAGGGGGGAGGTCCCCCCTCAGACGTAGCCGAAGCGGTGCCTCGGGCACCGCGCAGCGCTGCCCCAGGTATTTCGGTTGAGCCTCCGGAGCAGGACGCTACGGCTCGCGGAGCATCCAGTGCTCGTTCTTCTGGACGTTGCGGGCAGGATCGGGGTCCATCTTCTTTCGATCGGGTGATTCGTAGTACCGGGAATCCGCCAGCTCGAAATTGCCGTCGTGCTCAAGGATCCAGATGAACTGGTTGGTCTCGTCGATCACCCACGGCCCCAACACGCGAAATCCGCTCTGGAGACGCAGCGGCAAGATGTGCTCGCCCCATTCACGGCTGAAGGTCTCGAGCTCGCCGGGCTTGATCGTGTAGATGCGCAGCTGGCTTGCCACCCGCCGAATCGTAACGGTGAGAAAGTCCACACCACGCTCCTCGGTTCTTCACACGGCGCTCACAACCTCGCCGAATTATGAGGACATGCAGTCAATGTTCAAGTTCAAGGAGTCATCGACATGAGACGCGGTTTCAGTCTGTTTTGGGTGGTGCTGACGCTTGCCATCGCCGCCATAGTCGGGGTGCTGTCATACCAGGCCGGTGTGGCGACGCAGCTGCCCGCGGGCGCAGCGCTTCCCCCCTATTACTACGAGCCGCATTTCGCCGGTTTCGGCTTGTTCGGAGTCCTGTTCCTCGTGTTCATCGTCTTCCTGCTATTCCGCATCTTCGCTTTCGGACGCTGGGGCGGCGGTCACGGTGGCTGGAAGCACCGCGGCTACGGCGGTGGCGTGCCACCGGCGATCGAGGAGCGCATGCAGGAGTGGCACAAGCGGGCGCACGGCGACCCGACCCCCACTCCGCCGGCCGATCAGCGACAGGCGT
>DATCPU010000110.1:0-2463 GCA_036569925.1 Candidatus Dormiibacterota bacterium | reverse complement strand
GCTGTCGATCATCGACGAGTCACATTCCGAGCTGCTGCAGATTGCGGCGACCCAGGGAATCGTCGGCCTGGCAGCGTTTGCGTGGCTCTGCATCGCCTTCACGCGGCTTTGGTGGACAGGGCGTCAACAGGCCCTGGCCAGTGGCATCCTCGGCGCAGGCATCGGATATCTGCTGACGATCCTGGTCAACTTCTCAGTCGTGCCGGCGGCGCTGCCTTTCTGGATCTTTCTCGGCGCCGCGACCGTCATCCTTCAAGGCGACCCAGAACCGCAGCGAGCGCCTGCAACGGTGCCGCCCGACCGGCGCGGGCGCCCGGTGCAGCTCGCAGCCGGCCTGCTCGTCCTGGCATTGTCAGCGCTGCTCGCGGTCGTGCTGCCGTACGCAGCCGATTCCAGGTTCCACGACGCGTTGTAAGCGTTCGCGGCCGGCCAGGGAGCACTTGCCGCCGACCTCGTTTCTGATGCGAGGAGCCTGCAGCCACAGCAACAGGTTTACGCCGCCGCTGGGGGCAACGTTGCGATGGTCGGCTCCGACTGGACCCGCGCAAGGGAGGCTTACCTGTCAGCGGCCGACCTGGGCTCGTTCGATCCGTCGGTGTTCCGTCAGCTCGCAGTGGCTGACGAGCATCTTGGGCTGCGGGCCGAGGCTATCGCCGCCGCGAAGCGCAGCGTGGAGCTCAACCCGTTCGACCCGCGCAACCTCGCGGTCCTCAAGACTGTCACGTCGGCTCCGCCTGGTTAGCGGCGCGCCCTGGCCGTCTCCGGCGCGAAAAGGCACAGCAGCTCGAACACGATGTTTGCCGCCGCAATCGCAGTGACCTCCGCGTGGTCGTAAGCGGGCGCCACCTCGACCACATCGGCCGCTGCGAGTCGGATTCCCCCCAGGCCGCGGATGATCGCGATCGCCTCTCGGCTGCTCCAGCCGCCGGCCTCCGGTGTGCCCGTGCCGGGAGCGAAGGCGGGGTCGAGGACGTCAATGTCGAGCGAGAGGTAGACATGGGCGTCGGCGACAACCTCCCGAATCTCCTTTGCAATTGCACCTGTGCCCCGGTCGTCGATCGCGCGCCCATCGATCAGGCGGAAACCGAGCGCAGCATCGTCGGGCAGATCATCGACCGAGAACTGCGGCCCCCGTGTCCCCACGTGCATCGACCGCTTGAGGTCGAGCAAGCCCTCCTCGGCCGCCCGCCGGAACGGAGTGCCATGCGTGTACCGAGCACCGCCGAAGTACGTGTTCCAGGTGTCGAGATGTGCGTCGAAATGCACCAGGGCCAGCGGTCCATAGCGCACAGAAGCCGCCCGCAGCATCGGTAGTGCGATCGTGTGATCCCCTCCGATCGCGAGAACGTGCGGCGCCCTTTCGTACGTCGCCTTTGCCGCCGCCTCGATCTCGCCGATCGCTTGCTCGATGCCAAATGGCGTGCAGGCCACATCGCCGGCGTCAGCCACCTGGTGCGCGAACGGCTCGGCCTCAGTCCACGCATTGAAGGGACGCAGCATCTTGGACCCGGCCCTGATCGCAGCCGGCCCGAAACGCGCGCCGGGCCTGTAGACCACGCCACTGTCGAAGGGAACGCCAAGGATCGCCACGGCGGCCGAACCGACAGCATCCAGCGCAGGCAGGCGAGCATATGTCGCAGGACCCGCGAACCGAGGCACCTGCATCGGATCGACAGGCCCGATCACCCTGTCGCCGCCGTCACCCATCGCGGGGAGTCTACTAAGTACGGTTAGCGCATGAACGCCATGCCCCGGGACTTCTGGAAGTTCCTGACCGGGCAGACCATCTCTACATTGGGCAGCTCTTTCTCAGCTTTCGCTCTGCCTCTGCTCGTTTTTCAGCTCACCCATTCCCCGATCAGCCTGGCCATCGCCACATTCACCTTCGCCCTACCGCATCTTCTGTTCGGCCTGTTCATCGGCGCGTGGGTCGATCGCGTCGACCGCAAGCGCCTGATGATCGTGGTCGACATCCTTCTCGCCTTGACCGTGGCCATCATCCCGGTGCTGGCCCTGACACACCAGCTGAACGTCTGGTGGGTCTATGGGGTGCAGTTCATCGTCTCGTCGCTCGTGCTCGTTTTCGAGCAAGCTGAGTTCACGGCGATCCCAAGCCTGGTCGGCGGCAATGACCTGGTGACCGCCAACGGCCAGATCAATGCGACGTACCAGGGCAGCGAGGTCGCCGGACCCGCTATCGCAGGCGCGATTGCGAACATCGTCTCGGTCCCCGCCCTATTGGTGATCGACGCCATCTCCTACGTGGTTTCGGCGACCGCGCTCGCGACGATCAAAGTCAGCTTCAACCGGACAGAGCCCGCGGAAAAAAAGACGACCCGGATCCTCGTTGACATCGGCGAGGGAATTCGATATGTCCTCTCGCACCCGGTGCTAAGAAACATCTCGCTGATGATGATGCTGTTCAATCTGACCAACGTCACCCTCTATGCACAGGGCGTGTAC
>DATCPU010000109.1:0-2987 GCA_036569925.1 Candidatus Dormiibacterota bacterium | reverse complement strand
GCCTGTTGAAGCGGGAGGGAATTCTTGAGCGACATTCAGAGACGCGGAAGCCGACCGCCCCGGCGTGAGGGCCAGGGTGGCCGCGGACCGTCCAACCGCGGCTTTCGTCGTGAGGGTCCATCCGGTCCCCCGGGGCCGGCCATCGATTACAAGGCCCTGGTCGAGTACGTCGCGAAGTCCCTGGCTGACAAGCCGGACGAGGTCGTGGTCGAAGCGATCGAGCGCGGCGGCGGGACCATTGCCATCAAGGTGAAGCTCGCTGACGGCGATGTCGGGAGATTCATCGGCAAGGCGGGCCGCAACATCGAGGCGGTCAGGACGCTCGTACGCGTGGCCTCGCTTCGTGACCGCAAGCGTGTGTTTGTCGACCTGGCAGCCGCGCCGGACGCGCCTCCTCGTGGTGTTCGGCACTCACAAGGCGGCGACAGGGAGTGATCAAAGTCGGGCAGGTCGCAGGAGCGTACGGATTGGAGGGCGCTGTAAAGGTCATTCCCTTGACAGACTTCGCCGATCGGTTCGACGCCGGAGCCACGTTCTTGATCGATGGCGCCGAGCGCCAGGTCGAGTGGAGCCGGCCTGGCCACCCGGGACTGGTGGTCAAGCTGCGCGGAATCGACAACCGCACTGTCGCGGACCTGTTCCGCGGTCGGTACATCGAAGTGCCTGAAGAAGAGGCCAGGCCGCTGGCCGAGGGCCGCTTCTATCACCACCAGGTGGTGGGTCTCGCCGTCCTCACCAGCTCCGGCCGTCCGCTCGGCACCATCGCCGAAATTCTCGAACGACCCGCCAACGACGTGTGGGTGAGCCGGGAGGGCGTGGTCGAGCATCTGATTCCGGCGACCCGGGACGCTGTGGTCGAGGTTGATGTCCAGGGCGGGCGCGTGGTGGTCGCAGACTGGCTGGTCCAGGTCGAGGATGCGTGAGCCAGATGCGCTTTGACGTCATCACGATCTTCCCGGGCATGTTCAAGCCGGTGTTCGAGCAGGGCGTCGTCGGCCGCGCCCTGGATCGTGGCCTGATCGAGCTGCATGCCCACGATCTGCGCGACCATACTCACGATCGCCACCGGCAGGTGGACGACATGCCTTTCGGCGGCGGCCCGGGCATGGTCATCAAACCAGAGCCGGTGTTCGAGGCAGTCGAGTCGATCCGGCCGCATAACCCGGGCCCCATCGTGTTGATGGAGCCTTGGGGCGAGCTGCTCGACCAGAAGCTCGCGACCGAGCTCGCCGCCGAGCCCGGGCTCGTCATCGTGTGTGGTCGGTACGAGGGCATCGACGACCGCGTGCGCACGGGTCTTGCGACGCGCGAGGTATCGATCGGCGATTATGTGCTGAGCGGAGGAGAGATCCCGGCCATGGTGCTGATCGATGCCGTCGCGCGACTGGTGCCGGGCGTCGTCGGGGACCCCGAGTCGCTCACGCAGGACACCTTTTCCAGCGAGCCGTCAGGATGGCCACAGTTCACCAGGCCCGCCGAATACCGAGGCCTGGGCGTTCCCGAAGTGCTCTTATCCGGCGATCACGCGCGCATCCGCCAATGGCGCCGCCAACAGGCAGCAGCAAGACATGGTTCACAGATCAAGGAGTTGAAGAAGAAATGAACGTCATCCAGCAGCTCGAGAAGGAGCAGCAGAAGGACAAGGTCCCTGCGCTTCGTGCGGGCGACACAGTCAAGGTTCACGCGAAGGTTGTCGAGGGCACGCGGGAGCGCATCCAGGTATTTGAAGGCACTGTCATCAGGGTCACGGGTGGCGGGCTTCGCCAGAACTTCACGGTGCGACGTGTCACCCACGGCGTCGGCGTCGAGAGGACCTTCATGATCCACTCGCCTCGAATCGACAAGATCGACGTCCTTCGCCACGGCGACGTACGCCAGGGACGCCTCTACTACTTGCGTGGCAAGGTCGGCCGTGCGGCCCGGATCCGCGAGCGCCGCAGCACGGTGGCGGCTCCGGCCGCGGAGTCGGCAGAACCGGAAGGCGAGGCCGCCGAAGAGTAGTCGGGGTCGGGGTCCGGCCGGAGCCCGGGCCCTGTAAAGAACCTGGCGCTTTTGTGCCGTGCTCACGTAACCTCGCGTCAATGAGCCGCCACATGCTCTGGCGCTACGAGCGAATGGCGAGCGCCATGGGCTACCAGGTGGTGGCCGGCGTGGACGAGGTCGGCATGGGACCGCTTGCCGGCCCGGTGGTGGGAGGCGCCGTGGTGCTGCCCATCGGTGTTCGCATCCGGGGCCTTGACGACTCCAAGCTCCTGAACGCGGAGCAACGCGAGCGCCTCGACCGCGCGATACGCAGGCGGGCGATCGCGGTATCGGTGTGCGCCGTGGACCACGCACAGGTGGACAGGCTCGGCCTGCTGCGTGCGCGACACCTCGCCACTGCGGGCGCGGTCGCCGGGCTCAAGATCTCGGCCGAGTACCTGCTCGTTGATGCGTGGGATGTGCCGGACGCGATGATCGCCCAAATGGCGGTGGTGCGAGGGGACCGCATCTGCGCTTCGATCATGGCCGCCAGCATCGTGGCCAAGGTGGCCCGTGATCGCACGATGACCGACTACGACAAGCTCTATCCCGGCTACGGGTTCGCCGGCCATAAGGGTTACGCGACGCCTGCGCACCGTGCAGCCATCCGCCGCCTTGGCCCGAGCCCGATTCATCGAACTTCGTGGGCGCCATTCCGCGAGCAGGCGCAGCCGGCCGGCTAGAGCTCGGCCGCGCCGGCGAGAAAGCGGCAGCCGACCTCCTCAGGCGCCATGGCTACGAGGTCGTCGGGTCCGGCTTTCGTGCCCGACGCGGCGAGCTCGACCTCATCTGCCGGCGAGGATCCAACCTCGTGGTGGTCGAGGTCAAGACGCGGACCGACGACGCGTTTGGCACGCCGGCTGAGGCGGTCGGCTCAAGGAAGCGGCGCGCGTTGATGGCCGCTGCGGCGGAGTACCGCGCGCTGGCCGAGTGGCGCGGAGCGATTCGGTATGCGGTGGTGGGCC
>DATCPU010000108.1:0-2256 GCA_036569925.1 Candidatus Dormiibacterota bacterium | reverse complement strand
CGTCAGAACGGCCACCTTAGCATCGGCGCCCTCGCCCGCCACGTCGACATCGAGCGCAACGCCGACCTCGCCTCGCTGTGCCCGCTCCTGCTCGACACTGTTCACTGGATCTCGGATCCGTTGGTGCGCAACCGCGGCACGATGGCGGGTTCTGTTTGTCATGCCGATCCTTCTGGGGATTGGGGCTCAGTGATGCTGGCGCTCGACGCCGAGATCGTTGCCCACTCGCAGGCCGGCGAACGGGTGATCCCCGCCGCGGGTTTTTTCCAGGGGCCGTTCACCACCGCGCTCCGCCCGGACGAGATAGTGACCGAGATTCGCATTCCGTTGCCGAGCGGCAAGGCCGGCGGCGCATACAACAAGCTCGAGCGAAAGGTCGGCGACTTCGCCACCGTGGCGGTCGCAGTCCAGGTGGAGCTGAGCGGGGGCAAGGTCGCAAAGGCGGGGATCGGGCTGACCGCGGTCGGCGAGACGAACATCAAAGCGACAGCCGCGGAGAAGGCGCTCATCGGACACGAGCCGACCGACGAGCTCATCGCCGAGGCTGCGCGCCTTGCATCCGAGGCGGCGCACCCCAAGGACGACATTCGCGGTACTGCTGCATATAAGAAAGACGTGGTTCGCGTGTACGTACAGCGTGGGCTTAAGACCGCGCTCGGCCGTGCTCGGGAGGTGAAGGCGTGAAGGTTTCGATGAAGGTCAATGGCAAAGAGCGAACTGGTGACATCGAGCCCCGCGTCCTCCTCGTCGACTTCATAAGGACCAACCTTGGCCTCACCGGCACACACATCGGGTGCGACACGAGCAGCTGCGGCGCATGCACCGTGCTCGTTGATGGCGAGCCGGCGAAGGCATGCACCGTTCTCGCTGTGCAGGCCGAGGGTCGCGAGATCAAGACGATCGAAGGCATTGCCGGAACCGGCGCGCTGGCGCCGATCCAGGTCGGCTTTCACGAGGAGCATGGCCTCCAGTGCGGGTTCTGCACCCCCGGGATGATGCTGCTTGGCGAAGAGCTGCTTACGCGCATCCCCGACCCCACCGAGGAGCAGATCCGGTGGGCGATCAGCGGCAACATCTGCCGCTGCACCGGCTATGTGAACATCGTCAAAGCGATCCAGCACGCGGCCAAGCTGACCGCGGAAGCCAAGAAAGCGCCTGCGGCCGCGATGGCGGGAGGTGCCGAATGAGCTCGACGATGCACATGCATGGCGGCATCGGCGAGTCGATCAAGAGAAAGGACGACGCGCGCTTCCTTCGTGGCCAAGGCCACTTCCTGGACGATTTCGTGCTGCCGAACATGACCCATATGGCGATCCTGCGCAGCCCGCACGCGCACGCGCGCATCAAGTCGGTCGACACGGCCGCGGCTTCGGCGAAGCCCGGCGTGATTGCCGTCGTCACCGGGGAGCTCATGGCCCAGCACAAGCTGGCGTGGATGCCCACCTTGAGCGGCGACACCCAGGCGGTGCTGGCCACGGACAAGGTCCGCTTTCAGGGCCAGGAGGTCGCGGCGGTCATCGCCGAGACCAAGTACCAGGCCGAAGACGCGCGAGATCTCATCGAGGTCGACTACGAGATCCTCCAGGCGATCACCAGCCCGGAGCAGGCGAAGGAGTCCGGCTCGGCGCTCATACGCGACGACAAAGAGGGCCAGAAGGACAACCACATCTATCACTGGGAGTCCGGCGACAAGGCGGGGACGCAGGCCGCTTTCGCCAAGGCACACAAGGTCGTCAGGCTCAACACGTTCTATCCCCGCTGCCACCCTGCCCCGCTTGAGACGTGCGGCTGCATTGCCGACGTCGACGGCGTCACCGGCAAGGCGACTATCTACATGACGAGCCAGGCGCCGCACGCCATCCGGACGGTGTTCGCCCTGGTTGCGGGCCTCCCCGAGCAGCAGATCCGCATCATCTCGCCTGACATCGGGGGCGGCTTTGGCAACAAGGTGCCCGTTTACCCGGGCTATGTGGTTGCGACCGCGGCCAGCCTGCTGCTGGGCCGCCCGGTGAAGTGGGTCGAGGACCGCACCGAGAACCTGATCTCCACCGGGTTCGCCCGGGACTACCACATGACAGGCGACCTGGCGCTCGACAAGGACGGCAACATGCTCGCGCTTCGCGTGCACCTCGACAGCGACAACGGGGCGTTCTTTGCCGACGCTCAACCGTCGAAGTTCAAAGCCGGCCTCTTCCACATCGTGACCGGCTCGTATGACATTCCGACTGCGCACGTGACCGCGGATGGCTACTACAC
>DATCPU010000107.1:0-24522 GCA_036569925.1 Candidatus Dormiibacterota bacterium | reverse complement strand
CTCGGCCGCGAGCCGGCGCTGCTCGTGGTCGAAAGCCAGATCCATGTCCTCGATCGCCTGTGGCCCCAAGCCCACCCTGCGGGCCTGCTGGCGCCAGGCGGAGGTGGCGGCGAGCACCTCGCTGAGGATCGACTGACATTTCCCCACATCCAGGCGGAAGTATTCGGCAACCCCGACCAGGACCTCGATAGAAGCGATCGGATCGTCGAAGGCGATCGCGGTGCTGAGCTCTGTAGGCCCTTCCGGATTCGGATTGAGGTCGAAGGCGGGAGCCAGAGACCAGCCGTCGCTGCTCGTCCTCAAGAAGCCGTGGTTTCTCAGGTGATCGTCGGTGTTTGAGGCGAGGACGGTAAATGCAACCCGGCGCCAGAGCTCTGTGAGATCTCGCGTCGCCCTGGGTGAGACCCGCTCGGCGACATCGGCGATATCCAGATAGCTCGCTCGATCGCCATCTCGGGCTTCGAGCATCGTCATCGCGCTGACGTATCCGATCCTGCGATCGCCCACACGATCGAAGCGGTCGACGACCAGGACCCGCTTTTCATCGATGGGCTCGAGAGCCCAATCGGCGACAGTGATCCCAGCCTCACGTGCGAGGGCAATGGCGACCGCCTCCCATGCGATCACCTCGTGGTCGTCTTTCGGGCTGGGGAACTTGGCGATCGCCAGCTTGCCGACAGCATTTATCACGTGTGCCTTTGGCCGGGCGCCACCGAGCGACGAGCCACCACGCAGCAACGCCCTCAGCTCCTCCTCGTCGGCTTCTTCGCGCTCCAGCCGCTCGGAGGCGTTCAGCAGCTTGCCCAGCTCGATCAGATCGGGCACTCCGCTCCGCTCATCGGCGAGATAGGTGTCAGATCCGGGCGGGCGAAAACGAAGCGCGCCCTGCCTCATGTCATCGCGGACACCGAGCAGATAATCGACCTCGCCGAAGTTACGTCTGGCCTGGCGCTCGTGTTTGGCTCGGCGATTCTCGGCACGGTCGATCAGGCGTCGGCCCCAACGATCGGGGGCGCAATCGGAGAATGCGCCGAAGATCGCCGCCTCATTGCGCGTCTGTTGTTGGCCTACCAGCAGGGGCAAAGCCGGGTCGAGCTCATAGGAATCGGCCCGTTCGATGTAGGAGGCCTCGTAGGAGAAGGTGGCGGACCCGGTGCGGCCGTCTCGATGTGAGTAGAGGCGACCGGCAAGGACATCCTCCCCATCGATCTGGACGACGACTTCGACCTGAACGTCAGCCATCCCCGTCACCGCTCAGGTTGCGCGGGCGCACCCGTTTTGGCAGCTGCTGGTCGGAGCGCAACCGGCCGACGTCACTTTCGTAGGGATCGAGGCTTCGCGAGAGACCGTCGAGCACGCCCAGGACTCGTAGGATGCGGAGCAGATTCTCCAGAGTGATCCCGCCGTCGCCGTGTTCGAGCCTGCGCAGGGTGTTCACGCCCACATCGGCGCGCTCGGCAAGCTGTGCCTGCGTGAGGCCGCGCAGCTTGCGCCAGGCGATCACGTCTTCGCCGGCATCGCGCAGGGCACGTTCAATGGCCGGCGGCAGGCGACGCGCGCGGCGTGGAGGTCGATGGGCTCTTTGGTCTTTATCGACCATATATAGGAGATAGTAACTTATAAACTCCCATATATAGCTATTTAGCGTTCAACGCATCAAGGTTCGACCTTGTCTTCGGCAATCTTCTCCAACTTGGCCACGCGATCCTTGACCGCCTCGTTGTTCTCATTCGCAATAAGCCAAGCCTCGATCACACGGCGATCGCCGTCGGTCGCGTCGCGGGCCTCCCTGATCGCCTTCCTCCCGCTCTCGGTCATGGCCGCTACGTCGAGGTCTTCGCAGATCGCCTCGGCAAGCTCAGGGCTGCTCTTTCGACCCGCATTGAACTCCGAATCGAGCTTGATGTTGCAGAAGGCCCGGTTGAACTCGTACATTGAGAAGCCCGAGGCGCCGCCAAGACCGCGGATCTCGATCGCTTTCGAGAGGTTCTCCCGCGCTCGTGCGTAGTCAGCCGGGGTTGGTTCGCTCCCATCTTTCAACGCGTAACCCAGCTCTGCGAAGTTGCGATGAAAGCGCCGATCGTCGTCGTCAAGAGCGATCAGCGCTTCAAATACCGGAATCGTCAGATCTACCAAATGCCGGTCACCGTCGCGCCAGTTCGCTCGCCGTTGATCGCGTGCAAGGTAGAAGGCTTCGCTGCGGATGCCGGAGGCGGCCGCGTAAAGGGCCTCTCTCAGCGCCTGTGGGGTTGGGCCGCTGTCGCCCGCTGGATCGAGCTGGCTGCGGACCAGCGGCAGCGCGCTCGTAAGGGTGCCTTCCGTTTTTTCCAGGGCCTTCCGGAACGGCTCAAAGGCCCCTTGGAGACGCAGGCGGGTGAACAGGTAGGACGAGAGGAATCCGGTGACCGTGAAGGAGATCAGCAACGTCACCGCGGCCGCGTGCCCGTACGTGCCCAGTCCAGGCGCGAGTCCGTCAGCGAGCGTGTTGATCGCGCCGCCAATCTGGCCGATCTGGACCAGCCCTACTCCGACCAGGATTTTCGTCAGCCAGTCGGAGATCTGCTCCAAGTTCGTGTTCGGCCCGTACATCGGGGCGCTCGGATCGGCCTGGGTGGCCCCGCCCTGGTTTTCCACCGAAGTGATGACGTGCTGCGTCGCGTTCGCGCGAGGGATCCCGAACAGGAACCCGAGCAAAGCGCCAACCGCGAACGAAGCGGCAGCCGCGAGCATTGCCATCGCGAGTCCCCCCTCGGAGGCTGAGTAGACAACCATCGCCAGCACGGCCGGGACGCCGAGCCAGTATAGGCCCAGCAGGGCGCGGTCTTGGCTCGACTTTTCGGATTCGCTTTTGCGTTCCAGCCTGGGGAACTTCTTCCCCTGGCCAGCCCCCGTGGACCCCGTCAAGCGGGCTCCTCTCGTCGGGCCGAGTCTTTTGGGTGGTCTGAGGGAGGGTCGGCCTCGACTTTGCGGATCGTCCAGAAGTCACTCGCGAGACTGGGCTGGAGCAAGTAGGCGTAGGGCATCGTGAAGTAGCCGCCAATCCCCCAGTCAGCGCCCCAGGAATTGCGGACGATGAACCACTGGTTCTGCTCGTCGTAGCCGACCGCGAGCACCGCGTGACCAGTAGGTCGCTCCGGATCAGCCGGCGGCATCGAGAGGTGCCCGGTTTCTTTCGTCTCCGGCGTATCAAAGTTGCTGAAGACAGAAAAGCCAAAGGCGAAGGGGAAACCCTCCGCGAGACAGCCTTTCAACTGCATCAAGCTCTGCGTCAGCCGGAGGTAGCGGAGGGCCTGATAGCTCTCCGCTTCGACATAGCTCGCATCTGATGGCTTCTCTCGAAACCGGGACAGCTCATATGGCCAGGTCGCCTCTTTGCAGGCACCCTGAGCTACAACACTCTTGATGCCGTCACGTATACCGGCCCCGGAGTCGGACTCTATCGTGCCCTCCGCGGCTCGCTCGTTGTAATAGATAAAGAGGCGCGAAGGAACGAACGGCTCCGGGACGCCCTGTTTGATCTGGCCGAACTCCAACGCGGCCGCTATAGCGTTGGCGGTGCAGCTTCCAAGCTGACCTTGGTCGTAGACCGGGGGGCACTCGGCACGCAGGTCGATTTGGTCCGGTAGCTCTTCCAGCCGCTTCGGCGGCGCTCCGTAGAGCAGATCCCTGCCATCAGGGAAATCTGGCCTCCATCCATAACCCTTGCTCGTGTGGGGCATCAATCACCTCCGGCTCGAACGCTAAAGCTATCCTTAATCATCAAAGTAGACTTGTCAATAGCTGGCTCGCCGCTTTCACGCGTGAAGCGACAGTGCTTCGAGGCTCGCTAGCGCAGTACCCTTCTCTGGCACGGCTTGCAGGACAAAAGGGTCAGTAGAAAAGGAAGAGTTCGAGTTGGTATACGTCACCGAAGTTCACATGAGGGCTGGCGACAGTGGGCACGAGCACCTGCTTGCCCTGCCGCGCTGCTGAGAGCCGATATGTCCATCAAGATCCTCGCGCGGGCCTTCGCCGTTACCGCGATGGCGGCATTACTCTTCGCCGCGAGTCAGTCGCCAGCCGCCACGGCGAGGATTGTCCCGGGGAAGGGCATCGTCGGTGTCGCGATCGGGGCAAGCATGAAGCACGTACGAGAGGTGCTCGGGACGCCCGATCGCATCCGGCCGCCGAGCTGGGGCTACGGGGCGCCGCTGCGGGGTCGGGTGAGTTTCGACCACAAGCGCCGCGTGAGCGACGTCTGGACGATCTCGCAGCAACAGCGAACGCCACGCGGAATCGGTCCCGGGTCCTCCTTGGCGCGTGTGAAAGGCGCCTACCCGCGAGCACGGTGCCATGGGAGGAGGGCACACAAGATCTGCATCGTCGACGGCCGCCTTGGCAAGCGGCGCGTTCGGACCGACTTCCTGTTCCACGGCAGGTTGTGGAAAGTCGACGTCTACCTGCTACCCGCGAAGGTCAAGCCCGGCCCGTCCTAGCAACACGTGGAAACTAGGAGTGCCAGGCGACCGGAGCCGGAAAGCTAGGCACCGATGGACAGCCCGCGACCGGGTACTTCACGAACCACGAGAGCCCGATGAAGATCAACTTGTGATCGACGTTGTTGTAGTCGCAGACTTGGACCTGGCCGGCGAACGGCTGATTCCAGGTGCTCGCGAAGTAGTAGTGCCAGAGGCCGCCGAAATTCGACCGGCCCCAAGTGTGGAAAGCGTGTTCCTCGCTAACCGCACCAGTGAAAACGGTGAGGCGATTCTGGGGGTTCATTCGCAGCCAAGCTGCCAGTAGGACACCCGGCGTCTGGGGCAGCTGGACGTCGCAGCTGCCGGCCATTTCATCGGCATTGCCCGGGTCGAAGAGCACGATCCGGTGCACCTGTTCCCAGCGGCCGCGAGACGCGCCGGAGAGAAAGTAGATCGGCCCGAGGCGCCCCAGACTCCATCCCGCCAGCGTGTTGACGCTTTCGGGAACGTCGACGGCTTTCGCGGTCGAGCACCCATCCCAGCTCCACTGGGACTTGGTGAGGTTGCTATCGGCGACGGTGGCAAGGCCGCCGACACCGGTCGGGGTCTCGTTGGGCGAGTAGAAGACCGACTTTGGCCCACTCGATGGCGGAGCGGGGGGCGGTGGGGTGCCACACTGCGGAACACCCGCCGGCCAGCCGTTGCTGGGAGCCCCGTCATCGATGAAGTGCTCGTTCACCCAGCCTTCCCCGGTCGTGGGGCGAGTCAAATTGCGGACCTTGCTCCAGGCGCGATCAGAGTAAGGACCGACTGCGTCGCCGAAGGCGCCGCAGATCGTTTCGACCCGGTCGCCGTTGTACACGCCGACTCCTGGAGTGCGTTTCGTATCGCCCCAACTGGGAGAGTCGCGGTAATAGACCCCTTCTTCGGCATTGACGATGTTGAAGACACGCCCACCGGGAGCCGCTGGCGAGTCGGAGGGCGGAGGCGTCGGCGCCGGGGACGGCGTGGGCGCGGGAGCCGGTGAAGGCGGAGCCGAGCCGCACAGCGGCACCCCGTACTTCGCGGTCAGCTCTTCATTTGAGTGGTAGCTGCTGTCGTCGTAATAGGAAGCGTAGAAGCCAGTGGCGCCGCCGTAGGTGACGTTGAACCAAATCGGAACGCCATTGATGTTCTGGCCCCACGAGAAGCAGTGAAAGTCGGGGCTGGCGCCTTCGGGCATCCAGCCGACTGGGGCGCGCGAGGTATTGGGGTCGGGACGGATGTAGACGCCTTCGCCGCCGGTGTTCGCAACGTGGATGGGAGCGGAGATCGCGAGCGCGTGGGAAGCGAGGGACAGCAGCGCCAGAATGGTGAAGGCAAACGCCCAGAGCGCAACTCCGCGCCACAGGACTACATGTCCGTCTTTCCCCCAACCCGCGACCATAGGCAGCAATCCTACCAACGTTTGTTGAATCCTTAGAAAGATCAAGCGAACGGATAGACTGCTGGCGTTCAGATCCTGTTACCAGTGGATTGGAAGCGATGAAGAGAGCAGGGTTCGTTGTTGCGATCGCGGTGTGCGTGATCTTTGGGTTGTCGGCCGTCATCGGTTGCGGCGGCTCAGACTCAAACGGGTCCTCCGAGCAAGAGCTTGAAGCAGCTAAAAGGGAAGGGGAAGAAAGCGCACGCGAAAAGGCCCAAGTCGATCGTCTGCAGCATCAGGTCCATCACCTGCAGCGTGAGGTGCATCAGCGAGGCCACACGGTCGTCATCGAACGCGGCTCTGGGGTTGCAGGAGGAGGATCCTCAGCCGCTGGCTCGAGCGTGTTGAGGGCATTCCACGCCCCAAGCGGGAATGTCTCCTGCGAGATTCTCTCGAGTGGCGCGCTCTGCTCCGTCGAGTCAATCACCAAGACCTTTTCGTTCGACGCTGGAGAAGAAGCGCGCACTGAATCAGGCGTTGCTCTATCAAGAGGTGCCGGTGAACTTGCGCCCTATGGAAGTACTGTGTCGGTTGGCTCGATCACGTGCTTGATCCCACAATCCGATGAACCGCGGGGCATCACGTGCTCAGACGGCGAAAGCGGGCACGGCTTCGAGGCTAGTCGGGTCCCCGATCGTCAAAGCGTCTACTAGCAGGCATTGGGCGAACATGGCCGGCGGGCTCAAATAGCCCCCAAGCAGCTGACGACTCACCTGCAAAATCGCTACTTCTGTTAACCGTGGGGATGCTGGGACTCGCCAAAGCCAAAGCGCTACTCAGCAGAACCTCGTACTCAGCTCGGGCACGCGACACGCGACTGCCGTGTTGCGCGACATAATGGGGGGCGTGGACAGCACGGTCTTAGTCGCCTTCATCGCGGTGAGTGGAACGATCGGAAGCGCGGGGCTCACCTACTTCGCCTCCCTCCACAACGTCAAGGCTCAGATCAAGACTTCCGAGATGAGCCTTCAGGCCCAGCTTGAGTCGGTTCGTCTTGAGGTGAAAAAAGCAGAGGCCTCCCAAGGGGAGAAGCTGCGGAACGCGCGGGAGCGTTTGTATTTGAGTTACCTCAATGCCCTATACGACTGGGAGTATCTGTTACTTGGGACTAGCTTTGTCCCCAACGAAGAAGCGGCCAACAGCCTGGCCAAGACCTACCGAGAGCGATTCAACGAACTCATTCTCTTGGGTACTGAACAGGTTAAGAAACGAGCGGAAGCCATGGATGATCTGCTTGGGGCCGTGCTCGACGAAGCTGATGTACGAGGGGAATTCGAGGAGGACAGAGCCCGCTTATCGGCTGCCCTTGATCACCACGAGGACCGTTGGAAGATTGTGCGAAGGGCGCTTCTCGACGCAATGCACGAGGAGTTAAAGCTTAGCGAGCGCTAGGTATCGATTCCTCCGTTCGGGTCTTGGCATAGCTCGGCTTCTTCGTCGGCTTGACCGGACCCCGTTCATCGGTCCACCCCGAGTGAGAGTCCGGGGTTGATTGGGACGTTCGTGTTGCCGATTCGCTGCCAGCTGGCAGCGAATCGGGCGGGAGACATCATGCCAAGCGGCGAGTGAGGGTGGTTGGCGTTGTAGTCGGTGCGCCAGTCGGCGGCAAGTACCTGGGCCTCGTCCAGGCAGGTGAACAACCTCGACGTTCAGCATCTCGTCGGGAACTTCAGCTCGCGGCCGTCGTCGGTGGCGTCGTGTTGGAAGTCGAGCGCCCAGACGTCGATCTGCTTGAGCTCGCGGTTCTCGCGCTCCAGTTCTTTCAGCCGCTTGACGTCGTCGGCCTTCATCCCGCCATACTGGTTGCGCCAGCGGTGCAGGTCTGCTCGGAGACCTCCAGCGCCTTTGCCGCTTCCCCGGCCGTCTTGCCCTCCGAGAGCATCTGCTCTGCGGTGCGCAGCTTGCGATGATCTGCTGGGGGTGTGTCTTTGTCTCTTCACCTGCTTCGGTCCTCCGTTGCCCATTGTCGCGGGCGGGAAGGACTCTCAAACAGGGCGGACCGATTTCAGGGGGTCGGGCCACCTCGGCTGCCATCTTCACATCCCTCTTGCGAACCAATGCGTCCTCGTTTGCCGCTACGGAACTTTGACGGAATCCTCTGGTGACTCAAATGCTGCCAGGCTGATGGTCGAAAGGATCGGTTTCTCGCCAGAGTCCGCAAGGCGTTGTTTGGCACTCATCTCCTCATCAAACAGGGCTTCGAGAAATCCGTCGACGACCCGAACGACGGCTTTCCAGCCAACTTGATCGAGACGGAGCAATGACCAGGTCAGATGTCGGTCCGTGCGAGCGTCGAACGTGCCGACATCCACAGCCTCTTTCACTTTCTCGCGAAGCTGTTCGAACGTCCTCGACGTAATCGCGACCTTAATTGCGCCTGGGATCTCGGCCCAACTCTCATTGTCAATAAGCGCCGGACCGACCGCGCGATAGAAGTGCTCGGTTGCTCCACGACGCACTCCCCCGGTCTCCTGACGGACTTCCGTCGCCCAGCCTTGCCTGGCCAGCTTTCGCAGACGTCGATCGGACCCAGGCAACGTGAGGTCATCCACTAGGTCGTAGAGCCGTTTTGGGCTCAACTCGCCACGATTTAGCTCGTCAACGATCCGCAAGTCCAAGGGATTCGCACAGACCCGTGAAAGCATTGGAAAGAACGACTTCCTATCAATTGCCGCAGTGGTCCCGAGCGTTTGGGCCGACGCGTAAGGGCGACGCCTCCAGTCGTTCTGGTGTCGGGCCCACATGGGCGACTCGAAGACGGCCAGGGCAGCCGTTGCCAAAACGGGCCTCTCGCCCGACTTAGAGAGACGACGGTTGGCCCGATCCTGCTCTTCGAGCACGGTTCTGAAAGCGACATCGGCGGCAACGATGAGGCGTTCCCAGCCCAGCTGATCGAGCATGACGGGGGTCCAACTCAGGTGACGATCAGAGCGTGCGTCGAACGTTCCGGCGACAATCGCAGCACTGACTCGCTCAGTCAGTTGCTCGAACGTGACCCAGCTGAACGAGGCCCTCATCGACGCCGGCAGGGCAGCCCAAGTCTCGTCCTCGAAGATGACCAACTCCGGGGCGCGCCAAAAGTGCTCAACCGCTCCACGGCGTGCCCCCCCGGTCTCTTCCCTCGCTAAGACAAGCCAGCCCGATCCCGCGAGCCTGTCGAAATGCTGGGCAACCCTTGAGACCGATCCGCCGCCGAATTCCTCATGGATCAGCTTCGGGCTTACCTCTCGCATGTAGGCCTCGGTGACGATCTTCATGCGCAACTCATCCGCATAGACCACAGCGAGCCGCGCCAACTTTGCGGCTTGCAGTTCTAGATCACCGGCTCCTAGCTGTACCACCCGAATCATCTCCAAGCGCTCTTTTTCGATTGAGCGGCAGGAGTGTAGGGGGTTTCCTAGATGGAACTGACGACGTGCCCAAATAGGTCGCACCTGAGAAATGATCAGAAATTATTGAGCTTTGCTCAAGCAAACGCGCGGGAGGTGAACATGAAGCTCGCAAGCACCGGAGTGACTCTGCCGGTCGTCTCGATCAACAAGTCCGGCTGATGCAATGCCCCGGAGTGGCGAGGGAGACCGCAGCCCTCCGGGGCAACTACTTTGTTGGGAGCTCCAGTCAGTAGAGCCTTTTTTGGTGGCCTAAGTCTAAGTGAATAACTCACTCAGTATTCCTATACTGCCGCCTGCTTACTGAGCAGAACCAAGCTGGCCACGACGAGGAGCCTTGAATGGAAGCGCAGGCAGGGGCATGAAGGGTGGTCGGCGGCGCAATGCCAATCGGAGCAATGATGCACGGGTATCAGCGGGACGGTTTGGCGCTAGGCAAAGAAGAGACGCCGATCTGGTGCGCGCCCTCGATCACCGGTTGAGGCGAGAAATCATGCGCCTGTTGCACGCATCCGAGGCCCCGCTGGGCACAAGCGAAATCGCTGTCTCGCTAGACGAAAAGCTCGGAAGAGCCAGCCACCACATAGGGGTGCTTCGTCGTCGAGGCCTGGTTGTTTTGGTCGGCGTCGATGGGAATGGCGAAGGTGTCTATGAGTCTCGAATCAAGGGGCGGGCAACGGTAACGCTCTTCCTTGAGCAGACAGATAGGGCCAGCGCGGTGACTGGCGATGAATGACACATGCTGGCGGGACACCGATGACGCAACTTTGCCCAAATACAACCGTTCGGTGGTCGCCCAGGCGATCCTCGAAGTGGCCGTGGAACTCCACCCCAAGCTCCTGACAGCCCGCGAGCTTTCACTGAGGATCATCGCCGACCTTGAAGACAAAAGAGGTCGAGACAGCCATGCAGGCAATCGATGACCTCAGAGACCCGCTACCGACCATCCTTGGACCCACCCACCGATGATCGCTGACCGAAGGCCGCTTCCGGTCCGTTTCGGCGACCGTCTCCGCGCCTGCCGAAACCGAGCGGAAATCTCCCAAGAGGCGCTCGGCGAAATGACAGCGCTTCACCGCACAGAGATCGGACTGCTTGAGCGGGGAGAGCGCGAGCCTCGGCTCAGCACGATCATCAAATTCGCGAGCGCTCTGGACGTTCCGCTCCATGAGCTTGCAGGTGGAATCAGCTGGCAGCCCGGACCTTCCGGCGCAGGCGATTTCGAGTTCCGCAACCTGCGGGCTGTGCCGGTCGTTTAGTGGGCCGACTCGGGGCCAGATCCTCCGTGAACGGTCGCGATATCACTCAACCTGGGCTGAAAGCGGACATCGGCCGCTGTAAGGGCGAAAAGTGACCGGGGGAAGCGATCCGGACCAGTTCTGGGGGACGCTCGGCGCGCGTCTCCTCCATCCCATCCAGATCCAAATCATCGAAGCCATGCTTTGGATCGACCGCCCCATCTCCGCGTCGGCGCTTGTCAAGGTCTTCAATGAGGAGCTACGCCTTTCCACGGTCGCCTACCACGTGCGCCGCCTCAACTCGTTGCGTGCGCTCAGGACGGTCGGCAAGCGAGTGCCATCGAGGGGATCGCCAGAAAAGCTCTACCGAGTCCGCCTTCCATGACAAGCAAGACCTCGGAGAAGGATGAGAGGCAGGTCGCGCAGGCGCTTCTATCGGAGATCATCACCCTCCCCGACCGCCTGACCCCAGAGGAGCTGGTCCTATGGATGAGAGGCAGGACGAGCGATGCGGATCGCAACGAGATCATCGACGCGCTCTCAGTGCTCAAGCGCTCTGGCCTGGTTCGCCAGAACGGGGAGGTCATCGAACCGACACACGCCGCCATCCGTGCGGATGAGATCTTCAATGCCTGACCTACCTGCCAAACAGCGTCGCAAGCGGGGTCAGTCAAGGGCGCTTGTCCGACCCCCGCAGGGGGTTGACCCTAGAAGCCCAGTGCGAACTTGGCGTCCTCGGTCATCATCTCCGACCACCCGAGCGCAATCTACCTGCAAATTGGCAACTTCCACTGGTCGTGGGGACGACGATGGGGATGAGAGCAATTCAGGACGAAGTTCTCGAGGGTGAGGATCGGTGAATCCCGAAGTGCAAGATGGCCGGCGTCGGATCCGGTTCGCCGAACGAATTCACGGCCTTGGACTTGAAGGTGTGGCGGCCAGGACTCAGCTTTCTGTACGCAACGGTGGAGCTGCAAGCCTTGAACGGGTGTGAATCCAGCCTGCAGAGAAAGCTGGAATCGGGCTCGCTTGAGTGGAGGCGGAAGACGGCGACGCGGCGCTGGCGATTCACGTGCCTACCTGCGATCCTCGTGCGCGGCGGGCCGTCGGCCTGACGGGCCTGCGGCGGGCTGTCAACGTGACGAGCCGGGACCCGTTCCGTGCTCGTCTGCATTTCCAAGCCAAAGCTCCCCCAGGCGCCTTCGTAGCCGTCCACTGCGATCCGGTAGACAGTCCCGGCCTCGACGTCGAAGTCGACCTGACCCGGGGCCTGTTCGCCGCCGATGTAACAGACAGGGCTCTGTGGATTGTCGCTGGAAGCGACAGGCGTGAGTCCGGTCAGGGTAGATCCGGTGTAGACGGAGAGAAGGGTGTGGAAACTGGCTTCGCAGGCACTCAGCCGCACCGACCCCGATTCGTGGGCCGTCCACACGAACCAGACCGATGCCCCGCCCCGGTTGCCCGCATGATCGGGCTCGCCGGGCTGCTTGGTCGCGCCGACATTGCCCAAGCCGAAGTTGATCGAGGTGCCCCCGAGCGGCCCATCGGTAAGTGGATAAGCATCTTCGAAGTCGTCATCACCCGGATACTTCGACAGCGATATCTCTGGTTCGTCCATGAACGGCGATTCGGTTGCCGGATCGTACCTGCCGTCGACGGCAATCCGATAGGTCACCCCCGCCTCGACCGAAAACGCAAGCGCGGTGCCCCCCCACATTTCGGTTGCCGGCACCGCCATCAAGCCGCCGACGGAAGCACCGGTATACACGGCGATCAGACTCTGGTGCCCGCCGGGGCCGCCGCTCGCCTGAAGTAGGTAGCCACCAGTACGCGGCGCCGTGAACTTGAACCAGATGGACGCACCTCCTACGTCCCCTTGATGAGCGGGCTCCCCCGCCTCTTTAGTCGCCCCGTAGTTGGGTGCCGAAACGGAATAAGAATCGGGTTGGATGGTTTCGGCGTCGGCGAAGTCGTCGTTTGCCGGCGGTGATCGGTGGCGAATTTGAAGCTTGATCGCTCCTTCTCCGGTGACAGGCGGCTCAGAGGGTCCGTGATAGGTATTGCCGTCGACCTGTATTGAGTAGGTCTTTCCGCCGATGGCCTTGAACGTCGCCTGGGTACCTTCTTCGAATCCACAGCCGGGCCAGTCCCACGTGTTGCCCGCGACTTCCGTGAGGGTGTCTAAAGCACCTCCGACATAGACGCCGATGATGGGCCGGATTTCGCTGCCGCAGGTGCCGACCGTCACGACTTCGGTGCTCGTTGCTTCCCAGCGGAACCAGACAGAGTGACCACCCGAAGGCATGGGAGCATGACCTGGCTCGCCTTCCTGGTGCGTCGCCGCAACATTCGTCGCAGAGACTTCGATCGGGAGCGCACCGCCGAGCGGCTGCGCATCTGCAAAGTCGTCATTGGGTGGAACGGCAGCCAGGGACTCAGGCGCGTTGCAGGCCAGGCACAGCAACACCGCCGCCAAGAACCACCCGCCCGATCTCAACATCGTCGCTCCAGGTCGCATTGGCTCGGATCCTATCGAGCGCTCGGCCCTCCTCTGCGCAGCACCCCCGACAGCATTCGAACCTGCGACCGTCGGACTATGGGTCGCACTCACCGTGGGCGACTACGCGGGGGTCGGGCGCAAGCGCCCTTGACAACCGCCGGAGCGGTGCTGTTTTGGCGAGTAGGTCGGGGGGAAAGCAGGGACGGCCCTGATGGGACGGTGGGGATCACGTTAACCGCACTTCTGTGTTTCAATGGCGTCGGAAGATGCGCCTGCGGATTCTCAGCACCTCTCTGCTACTCCTAGTCATTGGAGCAACAGCAGGAACCGTGGGCGGTGACGCGGCTGCAAGCGCGACGCTTTCAGGGCTCCGAGGCTCCACGTTCAAGCCGCAGGTGAAGCGGTCTCGTTGTCGGGAAGTGCCGCGCGTCAAACCCCAGTTCGAGCATTTGCGGCGACCGCCACAGACAATCGATCGCAGCGACCATCTATTGGCCGTGATCGAGACGAATTGCGGACGCTTCAAGATCAAGCTCGACGCTCGACGCTCCCCGGTGATCGTGAATTCCTTCGCCTACTTGGCCCGCTCTGGCTTCTACGACGGCTTGTCGTTTAATCGCGTCGTACCGAACTTCATCATCCAGGGCGGCGACCCGCGTGGCAATGGGTTCGGAGGCCCTGGCTACCACGTCGTCGAACCGCCATCTTCTCGAGTCCACTATCGGCCTGGCACGGTCGCCATGGCCAAGGCAAGCGCAGAGCCTTCGGGTTGGTCGGGCAGCACCTTCTTCGTCGTCGTTGGCCAAGGCGGTGCAATCGCGCCGGAATATGCGGTCCTTGGCCAAATCACTTCAGGAATGGCGACGGTCAAGCGCATCAATCGCCTCGGCACCACCAGCGAACGGCCACGCCAGTTCGTCCGCATCGACTGGGTACATATTCACCGAATCGGTTAGATCACACCAGGCCATGTGATAGGAGAGGGCTTGTATCGGCCTCGATTCATAATGCCCAAGACGTTCCGGAACCGAACCGATTTAACGCCCGCTGCATCTTCTCCGGACCATAGAAACGGCGCGCCCACCACGACGATGGACGAGCGAGTCTGCAAGCAGCAACCACCCATATCATCCCCAGAAGAAGGAAGCCAAGAAAAAACGCTACCCGCTGTCCCTTGCTCCAAGTGATTCCAGCAGGAATCCCAACAGTCACAATCAGGATGCTCAGTACAAGCAGGCGTTCGATCAAACGATCACGATTACGCTCGACCGCTACGGGCACCTGATGCCTGGCAGTGAGGTCGAGGCGCGAGCGATGCTAGACGCCTACTTAGAAGAGCCTGAGGACTGACCAGGCAAAAGGTCGTATGCGGAGGCGAAAACAAACCTCAGCTAGAAGAATTCTCCGTCGCTTCCTGGTACCCGGTACAGCAGTTGACCGGATGCGCTCAGCAGCGAGACTGACGAAACAAAGCCGGTCGGCAGGTAATAGTCGACGAAGTAGCGCACGTTCCTCAACCAGACGATGCGACTACGCAAAGGGGCAGGCACCGATTTGGGACGGATCTCGCGATGCTTGCCGTTGCTCAAGGTCGCGACGAGCTTCGCCACGTCGCCGGCAACCGTCCCGCTGAAGACCCGGTAAGAGCCGTCTTCCAGCAGGTTGTCCGAGGCGTCGATGTTGAAGTCACTAGAGAGATGGCCACCTGCCGGGATTCCCGTCCCCCAGCCCCAGTTGACCGCCTTTGGGAGGTTGAACTCCATGCCGAAAAGCCACTCGCGACAGCTGCCGTTGTTGCCGATCGTCCCTTCAACGGTCCAGGTTTCGGCGCTTGGGCTCAAGCCGCTGGCGATTGGCACGCTATGTCGCTTGATGCAGCTTGCACCCGCAACGGGCGCGAACACGAAGAGCACGATGAATGCCGCGAGCACCGGCATGGATCTACCTCTCATCGGCGGCATGCTACTTGGTGCTGATTCAGCATTTCGTCGGACCTCTTCAGGTACATGCGCTGCCCGAACGAGCGGAAACTATTAGGGTGCTGGCGGTGAGGAGGGCAGGCAGTGGGGCGACAGGGCAATGGCGAGCGCTGGTTGTTGCGCCGATAGCGCTGGCCTGTTGCCTGGTGCCCACGTACGCGAATGGGCACAACCGTATGTCCCATCCAGAGGAGAGGCGATGGTCAGGACGGACGGCCATCTTCGTCCCGGACGCATCGAGACCATTCGGGTCGAGGGCTTCCCAGGCAAGGGAAGAACCGAAATCGCCTTTATGCCCACCGCGATATGCGAAAACAGGTGCGGTGCAATCAGCCGCCGAAGTGGCAAGACGAACGCGCGCGGGGCGGGCAAACTTCGGGTGCGCGTACCGGGAACCTTCATCGGACAGGGCGGCAGGCATGTCTACTTTCGAGACGGCGAACGGATCGACGTCGAAGTCTTCTGGAACGGCGCCCATCGCAACTTCGATATCGCAAGCGCCAATCCCGACCCGATATTCGTGCGAACTCGTGGGCATCGGCATGGGTAAGACGGCTACTGGGAGAAGAGGTTGCGCGTTGGGCGTACTTTTCGCCTTGGGCGCGGTGATGCTCGTGACGGCCTCAACGGCCAGCGCAGCGTCGAAGCCACCGCCCCCCAACAGCGGACAACTCTTTGTCCCCAGCTCATTTGAGCTTCAGGGGAGCAATGGCTACTCGATCTTCGTGCTGGGCATCCCGAGCCGCAAAGGGCGGCCAGCCACCGTAGATCTCTTTGCGCAGAAGAAGCACGCTGGCGTCTACTACTCGGCTCCGGCCACCGTGACCGAAACCTCGATCGACGCCGACCTCGGAGAAGTCGGCGAAATCTCGGTCAGCTTTCACCGGTCTGGCGTGGCGGCAATCGCGAGTCCCCACTGCGGACAACCCGTGTCCTTTGACTCAGGGAGCTTCGAAGGAAAGATCGACTTCCACGGAGAGGAGGGCTACACCGAAGCCCAGGCCACCTCGGTGCCGGGCAACATCGACTTTCTGCTCAATGGGGCCTGCGGGGGCTTCGTCACCAGCGGCGGGAGCAATCCCTTCTCTCCCGGGGCTGATCTGTACCTCCGAAACCCGGCACTCGGAGCGCAGTTCAGCGTGCTCAAGAGCCGTCCGGGGTCCCCGGCGCGCTTTGAAGCCAGCGACCGCGAATATCGAGATGGCATCTCGATCCAAAGATTCGCGGCGCTGGTCATGCCGGCGGCCGCCTTCACGTACAGCCCTCGCTTACAGACCGCCACAGTGCATCCACCGGCGCCTTTCTCGGGCACGGCTCACTTCGACCGCCGGAAGAAGGCAAACCGCCGGTGGAGTGGAGACCTGGCGATCGACTTGCCCGGGCGAACGGGTCTTCCGCTCACCGGCCACCAGCTCCGGGCCTATTTGGTCCGGCCCTGAACTGCGTGGCGTCCGTGGGGACAGCCGTGGGGACGGGATGGGGACAGAATTGACCCCCATTGACCCCCTATGACCCCGCAATCCCTGCCTAGAAGCCGAGTGCGAACTTGGCGTCCTCGGTCATCATCTCTGGGGACCAGGGGGGGTCGAAGACCATCTTTGGATGGACGGCGCTTACTCCGGGGAGGTCGCCTACGAACTCCTTCATCTGCTCGGAGACCTGGGGACCGATCGGGCAGGCCGGGGTGGTCAGCGTGAAGGTCACGTAGACGTCCTCTTTCTCGATCTCGACGTCGTAGACGAGGCCGAGCGAAACGAAGTCGAGCCCCAGCTCGGGATCGATCACCTCCTCGAGCGCCTCGATCACATCGTCTTCGGTCAGCACTTCGGTCTGGTTCTCAGGCATCGGCCAATGGTAGCCGGGGCCGGCCCTCGGGCGGAAGTGGCTCGGGCGGGGGGGCGTCGCCGGGCGGAATCAGCTCCAGCTGCCACCAGCCGACATCGTGCCAGGCGCCGTCCTTCCAGCCGATCCGCCGGTAGACGCCGACCGGGACGAACCCCATCCTCTCGTGGAGAGCGACGCTGGCCTCGTTGGGCAGGGTGACCCCGGCGCAGGCAACGTGGAAGCCCTGCTTTCGCACCCTCTCCACCAGCTCACCGTAGAGCGCCCGACCGCAGCCGCCGCGACGCTGCCCCTCGGCCACGTACACGGAGACCTCCACCGCCCAGCGGTAGGCAGGACGCGAGCGGTGCGGGCAAGCGTACGCGTAGCCAACCACCTCGCCCTCGCGCTCGGCGACGAGCCAGGGGTAGGTCGCCGCCATGGCGGCGATCCGTTCGGCGAACTCGGCGGAGCCAGGAGGCTCCTCCTCGAACGAGGTGGCGCCGGCCTCGACGAAGGGCGCGTAGATCGCGACGCAGGCGGCGGCGTCGCGGTCGGGATCGGCGGTGCGGATTCTCACTGGCTTCAATTCCGGTGAGGATAATAGGCTGCCGCGCCATGGGCGAAAACACCGGACAGGTGCAACGGCGGTCGATCGGCATCGTCTTCTCTGATGGGGGGCTGCTGGCGCTGAGCGCAGTGCGCCCACCGCGGTCCCGCGAGCACGGCGAGGAGCAGGTGGCGGCGGTCCTCTGCGGCGCCGACGGTGCCCCGGTCGAGGTCTCCGAGGCACTGCTCTCGACCGAGTATGGGCCCGACGGCGTACAGCGTCGGGCGACGCTGGAGCTCTGGACGGACGGCGAAGAGGGCCAGCCGATGCGCGGCGCCGGCACCCTGATCAGCGCTGCCAAGGTGCGGCGGCCCGGGCTGATCTCGGAGATCGCCTTCTTCCGCTGGTCGGTCGAGGGACGCGAGGGACTTGGCCATTACGAGCTGGTCCGTGCCGATGACTGACCCCGGCAACGGAATCAAAGCGGTTATCTCGGACTTCGGCGGCGTCCTGACCACGCCCCTGATCCAGTCCTTCATGTCCTTTCAGGACAAGACCGGGATCACCACCGAAGTCCTCGGCAAGGGAATGCAGGCAGCAACCGAGGCCAACGGCGACAACCCGCTCTTCGAAATGGAGCGTGGCGAGATCACCGAGGTCGCCTTCCTGAAGACGCTCACCGACAGTCTCGAGCCACTGCTCGGCCACAGGCCGGAGATGCACCGCTTCAAAGAGATCTACTTCGAGGCGCTGGACTCGAACCCGCCGATGATCGAGCTGATGCAGGAGCTGAAGACCGCGGGCTACCGGATGGCGATGCTGACCAACAACGTCCGGGAGTGGGAGCCGCTGTGGCGGCCGATGCTTCCCGTCGACGAGATCTTCGAGACCGTCGTCGACTCCGGCTTCGTCGCCTGCCGCAAGCCCGAAGCGAAGATCTACGCGATCACGCTGGATCGGATCGGCCTGCCGGCCGAGTCCTGCCTCTTCGTCGACGACGTCCTGGTCAACTGCGAAGGCGCGGAAAAGGCCGGCATGACCGCCGTCCACTTTCAGGACAACGAGCAAGCGATCGCCGAGATCCGCTCGGCGCTCGGCTAGCGACATGCGCCGACTTGGATTCGTGATCGGGTGCTCTCTCGTCCTGCTGGCGGGGTGCGGCGAAAGCACGATCAAAACGGACGAGACGGAGCAGACCGTCACGCGATTCGTCGCCAAGCAGACCGCCTATCGCCCGACCGACGTGCGCTGCCCATCCGGCGAATCAGCCGAGGTCGGCGTCAAGTTCCAATGCCATTTCACCGGACCCGACGGCCTCTACACGGCCTACCTGCGAGTCCTCAGCGTCGACGGCGAAAAGGTCGTCTATCGCATCGTGACGCGACCGACGGGCTGACTCACCCATCGGACCCCGATGCGCGTCCCGGCTGGCTAGTTGTCGCTGCCGGCGCGGTCCCAGATGTAGAGCTCTACGGCCTCGACCGCCAGCTCCATGAGGCGCGGCTGGGAAAGCAAACCTAGGACCAGCTCCAAGGCGTCGTCTTCGGTGACCCCGGCGTCGACTGCCTCCTCGCCGCGGAAGCCGGCGGCGAGCTTCAGCGCCTCGCGGCGGTTGTCGCCGAGCGAGCCGAAGGCGCCCATGAGGAAGTCGCGGTTGGGAACCGGCTGGCCCAGCTCCAGCGAGCCGTGCCAGGCGGCGAGCATCGAGAGGTCGTGCTCGTCGAGCTCGGAGAGCGCTTTCGCGTAGTGGACCTCGAGCTCGTCGTCGGGAATCTCGTCGACCCAAGAGCGGACGGCCTCGCCAAGCAGCTGCCGGCGCGCTTCGCGGCCGATCGAGTCGGAGATCGCACGTATCGCGTCGGCTGGGTCTACGAAACAGAGGGACATTTGCTGCGCTCAATTTAGAGGGGCCGGAAGACGGCAAAGCGGGGGTGGGAAATACGCCAATTGCGGCTTCCCGACGCGGCCTGAGACGTCACCGGGCACGCCGGGCGCGGACCTATGCTGGCTTGCCCCGCTCATGCCGCTGAAACTGATCCAAGGACCACCTAACTCCGGTCGTGCCGACCGGATCCAAGACCTCTTCCGCGAGGCGCTCGACCGCAACCCGGTCCTCGTCCTGCCGACGCTGGACGACGTCTTCCGCTTCGAGAGCAGCCTGCTGAAGTCCGGCGCCGCCCTCGGCGGCTCGGTGATGACCTTCGGCGAACTCTTCCGCGAGGTCGCCCGCTGCACGGGTGCGCCTTCGGGCGGGGAGCTGACCCCGGCCCAGCGCCTAGCCGCAGTTTCGACCGGGATCGGTGCGGCAAGGGAAGAGCTGGGGCCACTGCGACGCTTCGCCGCCCGGCCCGGATTCGCGATGCCGTTCGAGCGCCTGCTCGACGAGCTGCAGAGCGCCGGCCTCGAGCCTGCCGCGCTGGACTCGGGGGCGCAGACGCTCGAATCCTCGGCCTACCTCGGCGACCTGACCCGGCTGTTCGCCGCTTATGCCGAGGTGCGAGATCAGCTTGGCCTGCACGACGTGCACGGCATCGCCCTCGGCGCAATCGCGGCACTGCGGGCAGCGCCGGGGGATTGGCGGGAGCGACCGGTCTTCTTCTACGAGCCGGGCGACCTCACCCAGAACCAGAGCCGCCTGATCGAGGCGATCGGCGCCGCCGCCGAGGTGACGGTCGCCCTCCCCTACGAGGAGGACAACACCGCGCTCGCCGCCCGGGCCACGCTGCTGGAGGGATTGCGCGAGATGGCGACGGAGACCGAGATCCTCAGCGGCCCGGCGGAGCCCAGACCCTTCGGCATCGACCCTCTGCTCGTCCACCTTCAGCGCGAGTTCGGCCGGGTCGAGCTGGCGCGACGGCCACCCAGCGAGGCGTTGGTGCTGCTGCGCTCGGCTGGTGAGCGGGGAGAGGCGGAGGCGATCGGCGCCGAGGTGGCGAAGCTGATCGCCGGGGGCGCCGATCCGGCGTCGGTCGCGATCGCCGTGCGCGACCCGGCGCGGCGCGGGCCGCTGCTCGCGGCCGTGCTCGAGTCCTTCGGCATCGGTGTGGCGCTCGAGGCGGAGATCCCGATCGCAGGAACCTCCGTCGGAGGCGCGCTGATCGCGCTGCTGGAGGTGGAGTTCGGCAGCGCCCGCGCCGCCGACCTGCTGCGCTTCATGCGAGGCCCCAGCGGCCTGCCCGAGAGGCAGGTCGACTGGTTCGAGCGCGCCGTGCGCCGCCGTCGCCTGGTCGGAGCAGCCGCGGCGTTGGAGCTCTGGGAGGAGCGGCACGAGCGCCTTCCGGGCGACATCGAGCGAGCCCGGCAGGCGATCAAAGAGGGGCCCGCCGCCCTGGCCACCGTGCTGGCCCGCCTCGCGGCGACGATGGCCTCGCGCCCGCTGCGCGGCGACGAGGACGGCCCGACGCCCGAGCGCGGCGACGGCCTGGAGCTACGCGCCGCCGCCGCGATCTCCACCGCGTTCGGCGACCTGGCCGAAATCCCACAGCTGGCGCCGCCGGCGACGCAGCTGACGACGATCCTGCGCGAGCTCCGCTTCGACGCCTGGAGCGGTCCAGTCGAGGGCCGCGTGCGGATCGCCAGCCCCTACCGGCTCCGCGCCTCCCGCTTCGAGTACGCCTTCGTCGCCTCGCTTCAGGACGGCGAGTTCCCGCGGCGCGACCGCAGCGAGGATCCGTTCCTCTCCGAAGCGCAGCGCCTCGCGCTCGGCCTCGAGCCCCGACGCGATCCCGATGCCGAGGAGCGCTACCTCTTCCACGCCTGCCTGGCCCTACCCAACCGGCGGCTCTTCCTCTCCTACCGCGACAGCGACGAAAACGGCGTCGCCGAACCGCGCTCGCCCTTCCTCGACGAGGTTCGCCGCCGGCTCGAGCCGGCGGCGGAGGACGGGGAGACCGATGCGGTCGAGGCGGACCTGACCATCTCCCGGGACCTGACCCATGTGCTCCTGCCGCGGCATCTGGCCGCCTCGGCAGCCGAACTGGACAGAGCCCGGGCGGCGGAGGCGGCGAGCCGCGCCCCCGGCCCCCTCGCCAACCCGGCGGTGCTCGGCGCCCTCTCCTCCGTCCCCGCCTACGGCGGCACCACCCTGGAGGGGTTCGACGTCTGCTCCTACCGCTGGTTCGTCTCGCACGAGCTCGACCCCCAGCCGCTCGACCCGGCTCCCGACCCGCTCGTCCAGGGTGGCCTGATGCACGCCGTGCTCGACCGCCTCTACCGCGAGCGGCCGGGCGGCGACCCCCTCCCCCGCCCCGGCTCGCTCGGTGCCTGGATCGGGCGGGCGCGTGAGCTGGCCGGCGAGGTCGCGGCCGAGCGCGGCCTGGGAGCCCACCCGGCCGAGCGCGCGATCGCGCGCCGGGTCGAGGGCCTGCTGGCCCGCTTCCTCGCCGACGAGGCCGGGCGCGAGACCGGCGGCTATGAGCCCTGGCTGCTGGAGGCGGCCTTCGGCGAGGACGAGGCGGCCGCGCGCCCGGTGCTCGAGATCGACGGCTGGGGTCTGCACGGCGCGATCGACCGGGTCGATCGCGCGCCCGACGGCAGCGCGCTCGTCCTCGACTACAAGCTCTCCCGGGCGGTCACCCCCCGCGAGAAGTTCGAGGAGCAGGCGAAGCTGCAGCTGCAGCTCTACCTGATCGCGATCGCCGAACACTGGGGCGCGGACGCGGTCGGCGGCCTCTACCACCCGCTGAAGGGGACGTCGTCGCGGCGCCCCCGCGGGGCCGTGCGTGAGGAAGCCGCGCCGCGGCTTGCCTCCTACCGCCTCTACGACAAAGACCTGGTCGACCGCGAGGGCTTCGAAGAGATGCTCGCCGACGCTCGCCGACGCGCCGGCGAGATCGTCGCCCGCATGCGCCATGGCGAGATTCGCCGCGACCCGGGGCCGCGCCGTGGCCTGCGTGGCCATGACGTCTGCCCCACCTTCTGCGAGTTCGCGCCGATCTGCCGCCGCGACCGGGCGCCCGCCGATGCCGAGGACGAGAAGTGGGAGGAGCGGTGAGCGAGCGCACGCCGACGCCGGAACAAGCGCTGGCGATCGAGGCCCGTGGCCACGACATCCTGGTCGAGGCCGGGGCGGGGACCGGCAAGACCGGGGTCATGGTCGATCGCTACTGCCGCCTCGTCTGTGACCTCGAAGTCGCCCCCGACGCGGTCCTCGCCTTCACCTTCACCGACAAGGCGGCAACTGAGTTGCGCCAGCGCATCCGCGCCGAGCTCGAGCTGCGCGCCACCAGCGGTTCGCAGCGTGCCCGTGAGCTGTTGGCGACGATCGGCGGCGCCTGGGTGACGACCATCCACGGCTTCTGCAACCGGCTGCTCGCCGGCCACCCGGTGGCGGCCGGGGTCGATCCCCGCTTCCGCGTCCTCGACGCGCCCGAGACCGAGCGGGCCGCGCGCGAGGCATTCGACGACGCCCTGGTCGAATTCCTCGCCGGTGGGGACGAGGTGCGCGAGCGGACCGTCGCCGCCTTCGAGATCGGCGGCTTGCGGGCGATCGTCAGCGGCATCCACGCCGAGCTGCGCAGTCGCGGAGTCGCCACCCCTCACCTGCCGGACCCACCCACGCCGGATCCGGAGGCCGCCGTCCGCCGAGCCGCCGCGGTTGCGGCGGAGACGCTCGAGGAGCTGAAGCCGACCAACTCCACTCGCGAATTGGTCGAGCGGGCGTTGGCGGTGCTCGGCGACGGCATCCCGGACCTCGATGAGCTGACCGGGCTGAGGACCGACAGCAAGGCGAAAGCGATGAGCGCCTACCGCGAGGCGGTCGACGCGGCCGTCGCTCGCGCCGCCGAGGCCGGCGAGGGAGGCGACGCCTACCGGCACGTCGCCGAGCTGCTCGCTCTCTTCTCGCAGCGCTTCGAGGCGGTCAAGGAACGCCGCGAAGGGCTCGACTTCGAGGACCTGCAGCTGCGCGCCGTGCGCCTGCTCGAACGCGAGGAGATCGGCAACGCCTACCGGGCGCGCTTCAGCCACCTACTGGTCGACGAGTTCCAGGACACGAACCGGCTGCAGTTGCGCCTGATCGAGGCGCTGCGCGGACCGCGGTCGGAGCTGATGGTCGTCGGCGACGAGCTGCAGTCGATCTACGGCTTCCGCCACGCCGATCTCGACGTCTTCCGCGAGCGGCGGCGGGCGGTCGAGCAGAGCGACGACGCGGCGGTCATCGAGCTGAGCGGCAACTTCCGCTCACGCCCAGAGGTGATCGGCGCCGTCAACGCGATCGGCGAGAGGCTGCTCGGCGACGCCTTCCATCCGCTGCGCGTCGGTGCCCTGCCACAGCTGCCTGAGCCGCCCGGCGCGGGCCCAGCGGTGGAGCTGCTGCTGACCGCGCGCGACGGCTGGGACGGCGAGGGAATCGATCTGGCGCCGGCAACCGATGCCGACACGCCGCCGAACCACCTGGCCGAGGCCCGCTTCCTCGCCGCGCGGCTGAGCGAGCTGGCCGAGAGCGGCGCTGAGCGCGGCGAGATGGTCGTCCTGCTGCGCGCCTTCACCCACCTCGACGCCTACGAGGACTCGCTGGAGCGGGCCGGCCTGCGCCCTTACACGATCGGCGGCCGCGGTTACTGGTCCCAGCAGCAGGTCGCCGACGTCTGCGCCCTGCTGTCGACGATCGCCAACCCGCTCGACGACCAGGCCCTGTTCGGCGCTCTCGCCTCCCCCGCCTGCGGCGCCGCTCCGGACACGCTCTGGCTGCTGCGCGCGGCGGCGGGCCGGCGGCGGCACGTCTGGCCGGCGCTCGAGCGGGCGGCGGGACCGGGCGAGGTCGAGCTGGACGATCCCGAGCGGCTGGCGGAGATCCCGGAGTCGGAGCTGAGTCTGTTGCGCGACTTCGCGCGAACGATCACGGGCCTGCGCGCCCGCGCCGGCCGGCTGGCGCTGGCCGACCTGATCGACACCGCGATCGCCGAGACCGGCTACGACCTGGCGGTCCTGATGCGTCCCGCGGGCGAGGCGCGCTTCGCCAACGTGCGCAAGCTGATGCGGCTGGCGGCAGAGTTCGAGGCCCGCGAGGGGCGCGACCTGCGCGGCCTGCTCGACTTCCTCTTCGCCCGTGCCGAAGCCGACGCGGAGGCGGAAGCGGCGAGCGCGATCGAGGGGCACGACGGGGTGCGGATCATGACCGTGC
>DATCPU010000106.1:0-5561 GCA_036569925.1 Candidatus Dormiibacterota bacterium | reverse complement strand
GCCTGCCCTCTACATTCACCCTGTCCATGGGCCTGATCGGCGCGATCCTCTACGCGATCGTCTTTCTGAACCTGTCGATCTTCGCGTTTCAGCTTCTGCCTATCCCGGGCCTTGACGGCTGGGATGTCATCGAGACCCTGTTTCGCAGCCGCAACCCGCGCTTCTTCCACAACGCCTACGCGCGCCGCCGAGACATCTGGATCGCCCTCTTCGTCATCGTCTTTCTCTTCCAGCTGTTCCAGGGCAGGAGCCTGCTTGGGCTCGCGATGTCGCCGTTCTATACCCCGGCGAGCCTAATCTCATTGGGTCAATGCGGCACCTACGCGATACCCGGGCTGACGGGACTGGATCCCTGCCTGCCATCGGGTCGCTGATCAACCAGCCGGGCTACGCGGCCCTCGTGGCCGAGTTCGGGCGTGCGAGCGTCGTCGCGGCGCTCAGGGACCAGGTCGCGATCGAACGGAGCGGTGTCGCTGTGGCTGACGAAGAGCGCCTCAACCAGGTCGAAGTCCGCCTTCGCAAGGCGATGGCGCCGGCGCTCCGCAGGGTCATCAACGCCACTGGCGTAATCCTCCACACCAACCTCGGCCGCGCACCCCTATCGCGTGCGGCCGTGGCTGCGGTGGCGGCGGCAGCGGCCGGCTATACCAACCTCGAGCTCGATCTCGAGACCGGCCGCCGCGGCGAACGATCGGCACTGGTGGCCGGCTTGCTCACGACGCTGTTCGATTGCGATGCGGCCCTGGTGGTCAACAACAACGCGGCGGCTGTGCTGCTCGCGCTGTCCGCGCTCTGCAAGGGCCGCGAGGTCATCGTGTCGCGCGGCCAGCTCGTGGAGATCGGCGGGTCGTTCCGGATGCCAGACGTTATGCGCGCATCGGGAGCGCGAATGGTCGAGGTCGGGACCACGAACCGCACGCGTGCCGGCGACTTCGAGGAGGCGGTCACGGCTCGCACGGCGGCGCTCTTGAGGGTCCACACGTCGAACTTTCGCGTCGCAGGATTCACCGAAGCGGCGGGGATTGGCGAGATGGCCGGCGTGGCTCATGGTCGCGGGCTGCTGCTGATCGACGACCTCGGGAGCGGAGCCGTCGAGCCCATCTCCGACGAGCCCACCATCGCCGAGTCCCTGAAGCACAGCGACATAGTCACGTTCTCTGGCGACAAGCTGCTCGGCGGGCCGCAGGCCGGCATCGTGCTCGCTGCCACCGAAGCCGGGGCGGCGGGCGTGCGAAAAATGGCGCGACATCCGCTGGCTCGAGCGGTGCGCATCGACAAGCTGACCCTGGCGGCGCTCGAAGCGACGCTCCATCAGCGGAGCTCGGGCCGCACCGAAGAGATCCCTGTCCAAAGGATGCTCCGCGTCCCGGTTGAGGAAGTCCACAGGCGGGCCTCGCTGTGGTCGGTGAAGCTCGATGATCGCGGTGTTTCTTCGCGCATTATCGCGGGCGAGTCGGCGGTGGGCGGCGGTTCGCTGCCCGGCCATGGCCTTCCGACGTTCCTGGTTGTGCTCGCAGGCCCGGCTTCGCGGTTCGCCCTCGCTCTGCGGCGTGGAGATCCGCCTGTGATCGCGCGCATTGAGAGCGACGCGTGCTGTCTCGATCCAAGGACGGTGCTCACGGGAGAGGACGAGACGCTGATCGATGCGGTGGAGGTCGCCGCGCGGAGCCTCCGGAAGTGAGTCCCGGGTCCGGCTTCGTGGTCGGGACCGCCGGCCACATCGACCACGGCAAGTCGACGCTGATAACCGCGCTCACCGGGATCGATCCGGACCGGCTCGCTGAGGAGAAGCGTCGTGGCATGACGATCGACCTCGGGTTCGCCCACATGTCGATGCCCAGCGGCCGCGAGATCGGCATCGTCGATGTCCCGGGCCACGCGCGCTTCATGCGCAACATGCTGGCGGGGGCTCACGGCCTCGACGCAGTGCTGCTGGTCGTCGCGGCAGACGAAGGGGTCATGCCACAGACACGGGAGCACCTCGAGATCGTCGACCTTCTTGAAGTCAGACGAGGCATCGTCGTGCTCACCAAAGCAGACGCCGTCGACGATGCGTGGCTCGAGCTCGTCGCGGCCGAGGTGCGCGAAACGATCGCCGGCACTGCGCTGGCCGGCGCTGAGCTGATTCCGGTATCGGCGGTGCAGGGCCAGGGGCTGCCCGAGTTGGTCACGGCCCTCGACGCGCTCCTTGACGGCGCCGAACCGCGATCGGACCTCGGGCGGCCGAGACTGCCCATCGATCGAGTGTTCACGATGAGTGGATTCGGCACGGTGGTGACGGGCACACTCGTCGATGGCAGGCTCAGCGTCGGCGATGAGGTCGAAGTCGTTCCCACCGGGCTGCTCACGCGTATTCGCGGGCTCCAGCGTCACAACCAGACCGTTCAAAGCGTGTCGCCCGGCACGCGCGTGGCGGTCAACTTGACGGGCATCGAAAAGAGCGAGGTGGCGCGCGGCGATGTGCTCGCGCCACCGGAGACCCTCAGATCGACAAGACGCATCGACGCACACGTTCGCGTCCTGGAATCCGCCCCGCGCGCGCTGCGGCATGGTGCGGAAGTTCTTCTTCACACGGGCACTGCCGAGGTCGGCTGCCGGGTCATCGTCCTGGAGGGGGACTCCATCGAGCCGGGTCACGAAGCATGGGTCCAGCTGTACCTCGAGCGCGCCATCGCTGCCGGCGTGAACGACCGATTCGTCCTCCGGGTCCCCAGCCCTCCTATCACTGTCGCCGGCGGCCGGTTTGTCGACGTCGATCCGCGGAAGCACCCACGCCACGACAACGCAGTTAGCGAATCGCTCGACCGGCGCGCCGCCGGGGAGGGGTTGCAGGAGGAGCTGCGCAAGTATTCGCGAGGCGTCAGCGTTGCCGCGCTGATGAAAGCCACGATGGCGAGCGAGCCGGATTTCAGCCGGCTCGATGCGCGGCGATTTGGCGATTGGCTCATCGCAACCGATGCCTGGACAACGCTGGGCGACCGTGCGACCAAAGAGGTGAGCGCCTACCACGCCGCTCACCCTCTCCGCCCGGGCATGGCTCGCGAGGAGCTGAGGAGTCGCCTCCGTCTGCACTCGAGCTCGTTTCCTGTGGTCCTGGCTGCGCTCCTGGCAGAAGGCAGGCTCGTGGACAGGCTGGGTGCGATCGCTTTACCGGACCATCGGGCTGCGATCGACTCGGGCGACGGAGCGGCCGGAAAGCTGCTGGAGCTCCTTGGCCGTGAGCCGTTCGCGCCTCCATCACTGCCGGAGGCGATGCAGCAGTCAGGAGCCGGACCTGAGGTGTTGCGGGCATTGGCTCAGAGCGGCGCCATCGTCCGGTTGAGTGACGACATCGCTTTCACCAAGGAGGGCTATACCGATGCAGTCGGCATGGTGAAAGAGCTGATAGCCGCGACCGGGTCGGTGACCGTCGCGCAGCTGCGCGATCGGATGGGTGCAAGTCGCAGGCCGGTGCTGGCGCTCCTCGAGCATCTGGACGGGGCGAAGGTCACGCGCAGGGTGGGCGACCAAAGAATTCTTTTTCGCTAACCTTCGGGCCATGACGCGCATGCGCGGCGACAAAGACGGACGGCTCGTTGGGCGTGGCCCAAGGCCAGCCCCTGGGACCTGCTGAAATGCGAATCTCCGAGCTGCTTGGCCGGAGCCGGCCCACGATCTCTTTCGAATTCATGGCGCCCCGCGATGAGAGTGAGGTTGACGTCATGGAAAGAACTATCGCGGAGCTGGCTGGACATGCGCCCGACTGGGTTTCGGTCACCTACCGATTGCGGACTGGTGACAAGACCCTGGAGCTCGTGACACGCATCAAGAGGCAGTACCACATCGAGGCGATGGCGCACCTCACGTGCGCGAACTCGGCCGACAGGACGCGCCAGATTCTGAACTGGATGGAAAGGGAGGGAGTGGCGAACGTGCTGGCGCTACGCGGAGACCCGCAGGAATCGGACCCCCGGTTCGTGCCGGCCGGACCCGAGCTGCTACATGGCAGCGACCTGGTTGCATTTGTGCGCCGTAACGGTTACGGCTTTGGCATCGGTGCCGCGTGCAGCACCGAAAAGCATCCCGAGAGCCCAGATCTCGATCACGAGTTCCGGTACATGAAGCTCAAGGTCGATTCGGGGGCTGACTTCCTGGTGACCCAGCTGTTCTTCGACAACCGCTTCTACTTCGACCTGGTCGAGCGGGCGCGCCGGGAAGGCATCCTCGTCCCCATCGTGCCCGGCGTGATGCCGGTGCCCAGCCGCAGATCTCTGGCTCATATGACCGCGATGTCTGGAGCCACGGTCCCGCACGGGCTGCAGCGGGCCATTGACGAGCAACCCGACGACGATGCGGTGCGCAAGCTCGGGGTCGCGCACTGCATCGCGCAGTGCGCGGAGCTGCTCGAACGCGGCGTCCCCGGCCTGCATTTCTATACGTTCAACCGGGCTCGCGCGCCGCTCGAGATCCTGGCAGCGCTTCGAGGACAGCAGCTGATCGCGTCCTGATCGCTCATGTCGCCGATTACAGTTTGCGAGTAATGCTTGCTGGAATCGACCTCGGCGGCACGCAGGTGCGCGTCGCGCTGGCCCGCTCCGACGGCCGGCTGATCGCAAGCTTCAAGACGTCAACCCCGCTCCTTGGCACACCTCAAAAGGTGGTCGACTGGGCGGCCGCCGAGATCGAGCGGCACCGGGGCCGCGACAAGCTCCGCAGCATCACGATCGCCGCGCCAGGCCCGATCGACATCAAACGTGGCGTTCTCGTCAACCCGCCCAACCTTCCGGGCTGGCGCAACGTGCCACTCGCAGCGATGCTCAAAAAGGCGACAGGCGCCACCGCTCTCGTCGCCAATGACGCCGACATGGCAGGCCTCGGGGAGTTCCACCGTGGAGCAGGGCGAGGCACGCGGAACATGGTCTACATCACGTGGTCAACCGGCGTCGGCGGCGGCCTGATCATCGATGGCAAGCTGCATCGCGGCGGCCATGGGACCGCGGGCGAGGTTGGCCACATGATCATCGACGCCAACGGCCCACTCGACCAGTGCGGGCAGCACGGCTGCCTTGAGGTCTTCTGTGGCGGCGCGAATCTTGCGAGGGAGACCGGCCATCCCGCAGCCGAGCTGTTCGCGGCCGCTGCTCGAGGTGATAAGGCCGCCGGCCTTGTGGTAGAGCGGGCGGCGCAGTACATGGGAAAGGCGCTGATCAGCCTCACCAACGTCGTCGATCCGGAGATCTTCGTCATGGGGGGCGGCGTGACGCGCTCGTGGGGCCTGGTGCAGCCGCTGCTGCTGGAGACGCTGCGCTCATCTCCATTCATCAGACCCGCACGGCGGCCCGTGCTGCGCCGGGCCCAGCTTGGGGATCGCGCCGGGCAGGTGGGAGCTGTCGAGTGGGCGCGGATCAACCAATAGACGATCACCAGCTGCTCCGCCTTCTCAAACAAGCCGCCGCTGACCGCGGGCTGAAAGCCTGGGTGGTGGGGGGGTACGTCCGCGACCACCTGCTTGGCCGTAACCAGCCGGACCTGGACGTAGTCGTCGAGGCGGCCGGGTCTCGCGAGCTTGCCCTGCGCTTTGC
>DATCPU010000105.1:0-1615 GCA_036569925.1 Candidatus Dormiibacterota bacterium | reverse complement strand
CCAACCGGTTGGCGAGCAACTCGCTGCTCGAGGCAGCCACGTTCGGGCGTCGCGCCGCTGGTACGGCAGCGGCCTCCGACCCGGTGGGCGGTGTATCGCATCCCGGTGCTCATGTATGGCGGCGTGGTGAGCTTGGCCTGGCCGACGTTCGTCGCGTCCTGGATTCCGCAGCCGGCGTTTTGCGGAGTGGCGCCGCGCTTACGCATGCCCTGCGGGTGCTGCGGTCGGGTGCAGGTTCGGCAACGGCCGCCGATGCCGCAGAGATGGCGTCGATGATCTGCTCAGCAGCGCTGGCGCGGCCAGTCAGCCTCGGCGCGCACCAGAGGCTCGACCAACCGGAGCCGATCGCGGTCTAGCGTTTAAGAGCGCGGTAGGTCCTCACCTCGCCGGCGATCGCAACAGCCGAGAAGGCGATGAACATCACAAACCCGACGACTGCACCAAACGCGCCGACGCTGCCCGCCCAGTCGGTGGCGCCAAGGCCGATGACCACTATGCCGAATGACGCGAGGATGTTGGCGTAGACCCTGAAGCCTGATGGCGATGCCGCGTAGCCCGGCGCCAAGCTTCCGAGCGAATGCGAGGTCAGGTTCTTGATGACAAAGTCCGCAGCGCCCGCAATGTTGCCGTACAGAACTCCGCCCGCAAGCAGAATGAGCAAACCGAGCGCTGTGACCATGCCGCCGGCAATCTTGGCACGGTCAACACCGGCTGGCACCTACGATTCATTGCGTGTTGACCGTCAAGCAGGCGCTCGTGCGGAACTTCTGCATCATCGCCCACATCGATCACGGCAAGTCGACGTTGGCCGACCGGCTCCTCGAGTTCACCAACTCGATCAGCAAGCGCGACATGCAGGACCAGGTTCTCGACACGATGGATCTGGAGCGCGAGCGAGGGATCACCATCAAGCTGCAGGCGGTCCGCATGACCTACCCTGCCCGGGACGGTCAGACCTACGAGCTGAACCTCATCGACACGCCTGGCCACGTGGATTTCGCCTACGAGGTTTCGCGGTCGCTGGCCGCTTGCGAAGGCGCAATCCTCGTGGTCGATGCGGCGCAGGGAATCGAAGCCCAAACGCTGGCCAACCTGTACCAGGCAGTCGAAGCCGGCCTGACGCTCGTGCCCGTCGTCAACAAGATCGACCTCGACGCTGCACAGCCCGAGATGGTCGCTGAAGAGATCGCGGACGTCACCGGAATTCCGCGCGACCAGGTCATCTTCGCGTCGGCCAAGCAGGGTATCGGCACGCAGGACATCCTCGAGGCCGTGATCGCCCGAGTGCCGCCGCCTCATGGCGACCCTACCGCGCCGGTGCGAGCGTTGATCTTCGACTCGCACTACGACACGTATCGGGGTGTCATCACATACGTGCGTGTCGTCGACGGCGAGATCATTCCGCGCACCAAGATCCGGATGATGAACACGGGTAAGGTGCACGAGGTCGACGAGGTCGGCTGGTTTGCTCCAGGCCCACGACCCGCCGACAAGCTCACAGCCGGCGAGGTCGGCTATGTCACGGCGGCGATCAAGAACGTGACCGACGCCAGGGTCGGCGACACGATCACAACGGCGGAGAACGGTGCGGCGAGCCCTCTCCCCGGCTACCGGC
>DATCPU010000104.1:0-16286 GCA_036569925.1 Candidatus Dormiibacterota bacterium | reverse complement strand
CGTTAAGGAGGTCACGGACGGGTACGGGCGAAACTTCCTGTTTCCGCGAAAGCTGGCGGTGCCGGCGAGCCGGGGCTTTGAGGCTGAGGCCAAGAGACTGAAGGAGGCCGCGGTCAAACGCGAGACGAAGGACAGGGTCGAGGCGCAGGCGCTGGCCGACGAGATCCACAACAAGACTGTGGTCGTGCGGCTGAAGGTGGGGGCGGAAGACAAGGCATTCGGGTCGATCACGAACCAGGATGTCGCTGCGGCGCTCAAGGCGCAGCACCGCGTGGAGATTGACCGGCACAAGATCGACATGAAAGAGCCGATCAAGACGCTGGGTGAGCACCAGGTCCCGCTCAAGCTGCACCGCGACGTGGCGGCCCACGTCAATGTGATCGTCACCCAGGACCGCTGAGGTTAGTCGAGCAAATGCAGACGATCCCTCTCTCACCGGGGAGGGTGCCACCTCACGACCAGGACGCTGAGCTGTCCGTGCTTGGATCAATTCTTCTCGACCCCTTGTCGATCGCCAAGGTTCTGCAGTTCCTGCATCCCGAGGACTTCTATCGGGAGAACAGCGGGCAGATTTACAGGGCCGCGCTTGACCTGTTTGCCGCGGGGGAGCCGATCGACAACGTCACGCTCGCGGCGCAGCTGCAGACGATGGGGATGCTCGACCGCATCGGTGGTCGCGCGCAGCTGGCGTCGATGCAGAGCGCGGTGCCGACCGCGGCCAACATCGAGTACTACGGCCGCATCGTCAAGGAGAAGGCGTACAAGCGCCGGCTGATCTCCGCGGGGTCGAACATCGCAGGGTTCGGCTACGACGATGGGGTGGAGGCGGAGGAGGCGATCAACCAGGCGCAGTCCCTGGTGTTCGGGGTCGCCGACGACAGGGACCAGCGCGAGCTGGCCCGGCTCTACGACCTGCTGGGTCCGGCGATGGAGAGGATCTCGCTGCAGATGGAGAGCGGGCAGGGCGTCATCGGCGTCCCGTCGGGATTCCACGACCTGGACCGGATGACAGGCGGGTTCAAGGACTCAGACCTGATCATCGTGGCGGGGCGACCTTCGATGGGCAAAACCAGTCTCGCCCTCAACATCGCCCTGCACGCCGCCCTCGAGTCCAAAAAGGCGATTGCGATCTTCAGTCTCGAGATGTCCAAGGAGCAGCTCACCGAGCGTCTCCTGACCGAACAGGCGCAGATCGACGCTCAGCGATTGCACCGAGGTCTGTTGAGCGAGGCCGAGTACGACAGGGTCTCGAATGCGCTCGGTCCGTTGGGCGAAGCGGCGATCTTCATCGACGACACGCCGGCAATGGACGAGCTGACCCTCCAGCTCAAAGCGCGGCAGGCCAAGATGCGCCACAACATCGACCTGATCGTTGTCGACTACCTGCAGCTCATGCATGGCCGGTCGCGCGGTGACGACAACCGAGTCCAAGAGGTCTCGTCCATATCACGTGCCCTCAAGGGCCTCGCGCGTGAGCTTCGGGTGCCGGTGATCGCCATCTCGCAGCTGAGCCGAGCGCCCGAGCAGCGCCCCGACAAGCGCCCGATCCTGAGCGACCTTCGCGAGTCGGGCGCGATCGAACAAGACAGTGACGTTGTTATGTTTCTGTATCGGCCCGAGTACTACAAATCTGAGGAGCGGCCCGGCATTGCCGAGGTCATCATCGCCAAGCACCGCAACGGCCCCACCGGCACCATCGAGCTCAAGTTCCGCCGCGACCACACCCGCTTCTACAACCTGGAGACACGCCGGCCCGAACCCGGTACTGAATAACCGGGATGGTCATCATCCTGGTCGGCGGCCAGTGGGGCGACGAGGGCAAGGGCAAGGTCATCGACTTCCTGGCGGCGAAGGCCGACATGGTTATCCGTTCGCAGGGCGGCAACAACGCCGGCCATACAGTCATCACCGAGGATGGCGAGTTCAAGTTCCAGCTGATCCCCTCCGGCATCCTCTACCCCGGCTGCACGTGCATCATCGGCAACGGGGTAGTGGTCGATCCGATCGTCCTCCTGCGCGAGCTCTCACAGCTCCAGGAGCGCGGCATCCAACCGAAAAACCTGGTCGTGAGCGAGCGCGCCCACATGGTCATGCGCTACCACCCACTCTTCGACCGTCTGGAGGAGGACGCACGCGGCGACGACCGCCTCGGCACCACCTGGCGTGGCATCGGTCCCGCCTACGCCGACAAGATCAGGCGCATCGGTTTCCGAATCGGCGATCTGCAGAAGGAGGGCTTCATGCGCAAGAAGCTTTCCTTCGTCGTCGGCCAGGTGAAGAACCCGATCCTCACCAAGCTCTACGACGCGGAGCCTTACGACTGGGAAAGCATGCTCGACGAGTACATGGGCTACGCCAAGCAGCTAGACCCGTACATCAAAGACACCTTCCCGATGATCCAGGACGCCCTCGATAGCGGCGCGAACATCCTGCTGGAGGGCGCCCAGGCGACCATGCTCGACCTCGACTTCGGCACCTATCCCTACGTGACGAGCTCCAACCCCACCGCGGGAGGCGCCCTCACCGGCAGCGGCATCGCCCCGACCAAGGTCGACCTCACCATCGGCGTCTTCAAGGCCTACGCCTCGCGGGTCGGCTACGGCCCTTTTCCCTCCGAGCTCCTGGACGGCGTCGGGGACCAGATCCGCGAGCGCGGCCACGAGTTCGGTACTGTCACCGGTCGCCCACGCCGCATCGGTTGGTTCGACACCGCGGTCGCGCGCTACGCGGTGCGCATCAACGGTGTCGGCCGCGCGGCGCTGATGCGTCTCGACATCCTCGACGAGCAACCGCTCCTCAAGATCTGCACCGCCTACGACTTCCGCGGCGAGCGCCAGAACCACCCGATCGCGAACATCTCGCACTACAAGCACTGCACCCCGATCTATGAGGAGATGCCCGGCTGGGAGACACCGATCGGAGCCGCGCGCTGCTGGGAAGACCTGCCAGCGAGGTGCCAGGACTACATCGAGCGAATCGGGGAGCTGATCGGCGCTCCGATCGACCTCATCGGGACCGGCCCGCGCCGCGACCAGTTCGTGACCCGGGGCCCCAACCTCTTCGACTAAAGGACTTCGGAACAAGGGTGTAACCAAAGCGCGCGCCGTGAAGCCGGCGCGGAAAGCCCGATCATTTCGGTGTTTTGAAAGCCATCCACCAGTCGCCGCTGAGCTCAGCTGGCCCCAGGTCCATGCGTTTCGACTCCAGCGCCATCACCTCGCGACGCGCGCGCCGGCAAGGGGCCTCGCCGAGGTCGACATCAAGTTCGCTTAGGTCTTGACGATCCGAAGATTCGCATCGCGCTGGCGGAGCCTGCGGTTCCTCTGCATCCGCTCGGATCCGAACGATGCAGCCCACAGCACGACCACCAGCACGGCCATCGCCGCCTGCACACCGGCAGCCGTCACGAAGGCCGCCTCGATCCCATAGCCCCGGACCCGCAGAGCCAGGGAAAGAAGACCCGCGCAGAAGCCCAGCACCGGGCGGATCGCCCAGGAAGGCGGGAGGTAGCGCTTATCGGCCAGCAGCATGGCGACAAACCAGAGCGGCGCGCTGTCCAGGTGCACCACGTAGTCCCAGTGGTAGGCCACGATCGCGAAGCCGGCGCCGGCGAGGAAACCGATCGCGACTGCGAAGCTCAAGCGCCGCGCGTAAGCCAACCACGCGATGCCGATGCCGACCGCCAGGAGCGACGTCGCGAAAACTGGCCCCGCGACGTTGCCGACGTACAGCGTGACTGCGTCGTATGAGCTAGGAAGCGAGGGCTGTGTAAACCACAACGCGATCGGGTCGGGGAAGAACGACCTGTGGCTCGCGGGGTTGACATAGACCAGTGGCGCGCCGCCAGAGACGATTGCAAGGCCGGCAAACGCGAGCAAGCCAGTCTGGGCGCGAATCGCGGGGATGTAGCGAGCCCGCAGAAGCTCGAGTATCACGGCGGTCGCCGCGATCGCAATTGCGATGCCAAGCGATGACCCGGGTCCCACCAGCGCCACACCGACGACTGCGGCGATCAGCGGGCTCGGTTGTGGCCGCGGCACGTCGTGCCGCCACACTAACCGCGTAAACAGCACACCCGCGAGCCCCAGCGCGATGGCCACCAGCAGCATCTCGAGGGCTGGGAGGCGGAAGAGGATGAGGCCGGCCGCGACCATCGGGGCAAGCGCGATGCCACTGATCAAGTCGTCGGGGAGCGAAGCCGGGCTGAACGCTGCCCGGTCGAGCCAGGCCGCGACGCTGTGCAGCCAGGCCTTGGGACGAGCCAGCACTCTGGGATTGTAGGCAATCACCCCCGGCGCGCGGTTTCGCGCGGCCAGGCCCTCGTTCGCCGGCCCACGGCCTTGGGTGATAATCGGCACGCGTGTCGCTTTCTCGCCAACGTCTTGTCGCGACGCTTGTGGCGCTCCTGTCCTGCGCCTGGGCCGGTCCATCCGTGCTGGTCGTGCCAGCCCATGCCGCGCTCTCGCGCACTCTGCCTCCATCGACCTGGGTCGCCTTGTCGCCCCTGCCCAATCAAGGCCAGAGCGCGATCTTTGCCCTCAGCGTCAATCCCTACAGCAACCAGGTCGTCTTGGCGGGCAGGTCCGACGGCGCCTTGCTCCGGAGTGGGGACGGAGGCTCGACATGGAACCTGGTGCACGGTGCAGGCCCTCCGGTCTTAACCATCGCGTTCAGCCCCGCCAAGACAAGCGGCGTTGTGCTTGCGGGTCTGCGCGGAGGGGGCGGTGCCCTGGCCAGCAAGGACGGGGGTGTCACCTGGGGGTCAGTCGCCGGCTTGAATGGACGGACGGTCCGCGTCATCGCTTTTGCGCTCACCTTTGTGGTGGCAGGGACCGACCGCGGCGTGTACTCCAGCACCGACGGCCTGGTCTGGCGCCAGTCTGGCCTCCCGAATACAAGCATCGGCGCGCTGACGGTGGCCGCTGTCCACGATCCGGCGCGCCTGGTCGCCGGGAGCAACCTCCCCGCGCGCGGTGGCCCGCTCTTTCAGAGCATTGACGGCGGCACGACATGGGTGCAGATGAAAGCGGGGATCAGCGGCAACGTCATCTCAGCGGTGGCCGCCGGCCCGCTGCCTCCTGCCAGCACGATCAGGCCGCTGGTGGTGGGCACGAACACGGGACTGTTCACCTCCGCCGACAATGGCAGCACTTTCAAACCGGTCAGCGGCGGCGGCCTGCTGCCATCGACCGACTACACGCAGATCGCATTCGTCACCACCCACTTCGATCGCTTCTATGCCGCGAGCGACGGCGGCGAATCGGCCTCGGGTGGACTGTGGCGGACGCGTGACTCGGCCCGTCATTTCGCCTCACTTGCGCCGCCGATGTCATCGGTTACGGCGCTCGCGGTCTCCAACGACGAAACCCCCATCCTGTATGTGGCGACGATCCGACCCGCCGATAACGTCGCAGCCCTGTGGGCTTACTCCGACACAGGCGCGGCGCCGCAGGGCGTGCCGGCAACGCCAACACCGATCGCCAGCGGCAGCCGGACCAGCCCCCCACCCCAGGCTGGGGCGTCCGGAATCAGCCAGCTGCTCCTGTCGGCTCGGACGCCATACATCGCCATCGGGCTGGTCGCGCTCATCGTGATATTGATGGCGGTGGTCTCCCACTTCCGCAGCCGGCGCGGGTAAATCACTAGACTCCCTCGAGTTGACCGATCCATACGAGCGTCTAAGCCAGCTCGATATCAAGCTCCCAGTTCCGCCGGCCCCGGTGGCGTCTTACGTGCCCACCGTTCTGGTGCCGATTGGGACCGGAAGGGCGCTCCTCTACATAGCCGGCCAGGTCTCCACCCTTGACGGCGAGCGCTTGACGGGGAGGTGTCCGGACGAGGTGAGCGTGGAGGAGGCTCAGAAGGCAGCTCGCGCATGTGGCATCAACTTGCTTGCGCAGATGGAGGCGGCCGCGGGCCTATCGAATGTCGAACGCATCGCCCAGCTGATCGGGTTCGTCCTGTCGACGCCTGAGTTCGGCGATCAACCCAAGGTCATCAATGCTGCTTCGGACCTTTTGATCGAAGTGCTGGGCGAGGCGGGCAGGCACTCGCGAGCGGCGCTTGGAGCCAACGCTCTTCCGTTCTCCGTCACAGTCGAGATCGCCGCGGTGGTAGTTGTCCGCGCCCGCTGAAGACAAGCCGGTGCCCACGCGCCGGCCGCGACTGCTCCTCGTCGGCAGCATCGTCTACCTGGCGCTGATCTTCGGGGTCATGCTCTGGCGCGGCGTCTCGATCGAGCCGGAGTGGGTCCTCCTGGTTCTTCTCGTCATCGCCGTTGCGCTGGGACGTGGCAGGACGTTTGTCGCCGACTGGACACCTTTCCTGCTCCTCTTTCTCGCCTATGAGGCGATGAGGGGTTTTGCGGCGAAGACGAACTTCCAACCGCATGACTTCTCGGGATTGGAGCGCTGGGTCTTCGGCGGTTCGATTCCCACCCTGATCCTGCAACACGCGTTCTACCACCCTGGGGTGGTCGGTCCGCAAGACATCATCGCGATGGTCTTTTACTTCATGCACTTCGTCTTGCCCATCGTGATCGGTTTCGTCTTCTGGGTGACGAGCCGTGAGTACTACTGGCGCTTTGTCGCCGCGCTTCTCTTCATGAGCTTCCTGGCCTTCGCGACCTATCTCCTCTGGCCCAGTGCTCCGCCCTGGTACCAGTTGCACGACGTCGTCAAGATCAACGATTACACCGTCCGAGCTTTATGGGGATACACGCTGGTCACGCCGCTCTACCACAGCTTCAACCCGAATCCCTTTGCCGCCTTTCCGTCGCTGCACGCCGCCTTTCCAATGCTGGCGGCGGCATACGCATGGCAGCGATATCGATTGCTGTCGGTGGGCTTGGTCCTGTGGAGTGCGGCGGTGATCGCCTCGATCGTGTATCTCGGCGAGCACTACGTCGTCGACGCGCTGGTTTCCATCGTCTACGTTGCGGTCGCCATGGTGACCGTCGAGGTTGTGAGCCGCAGGCGGGCGCGTCGCGTTACGCCTGCCACACCTTCCGCATGATCGACCGGGCCAGCTTGTCGGGATCGTGGTGAGAAGGGATTCGAACGTTAACCACGTCTGCTCCAATGAAGCGAACCTCCGGATGCCGGGTGGAGTCTTCAGGCCGGAAGATCACCTGCGACTGGCCGCCTGTCGGGGTGTGGGAGTTGTTGGAGTTGACGAGCACGAAGTCGAAGATGTTCACGCCGATGTGCTCGTGCAGCACGCGTAAGTAATCATCGACGTCGTAGCCCTCGGTCTCTCCCTCTTGCGAGGCCAGGTTGCAGATGTAAACCTTGAGCGCCGGCGAGGCTTTGATCGCTTCGACCATGCCCTCCACGAGGAGGTTGGGAAGGATGGAGGTATAGAGCGAGCCCGGACCGATCACCACCAGCTCCGCACTCATGATGGCCTGCAAGGCTTCGGGGTTCAGGAGCGCTCCATCAGGCTTGAGGAACACCTGGCTGATCGGCGCATTCTGCTTTGGGATCTTCGACTCGCCCTCAACCACGTGGCCGTTGATGGAGGCGACGAGGGTGACGTCCTGGAGGGTCGACGGGATGATGGTGCCCTTGACCGCGAGCACCTTGCCGGATTCGCGGAGGGCACGCTCGAAGTTTCCCGTGACGTCCGCCATCGCCATGATGAAGAGGTTGCCGAAGGAGTGGCCATCGAGAGACCCTTCCTTGAAGCGATGGTCGAAGAGTTGTTTCATGAGCGGCTCCGCGTCAGCCAGGGCGATGAGGCACTGCCTGAAGTCGCCAGGCGGAAGGATTCGGTACTCGTCACGCAACCTTCCCGATGAACCGCCGTCGTCGGCGACGGTGACGATGACCGAGAGATTCGATGTGTAGGCCTTGAGGCCGCGCAGCAGCGAGCTGAGCCCAGTGCCACCGCCGATGGCGACGATGCGTGGGCCTCGGCTCTTCAATCGGAAAGCGTGGATGACCTCGACCATGCTGCTGGAGCCATTGCCGGGAAGGAAGGGGCCGAGAACTGATTGCGTGAGCTTCAAATAGCTGAAGATCAGGATCCCGATGCCCACCGTTGCGAAAATCAGCGCGCGCACCGGGTAGGGCCAGAACTGAAGGGTCACGTAGTAGAACTCGTGTGGAAGCTCGAGCGAGCTGTAGGCAGCCTTCAGTCCGTAGGCGAACCCAAGGACTAGCACAAGCTCCGCGAACATGAGGAGCAGAAGCCAACGCTTGATCTCGAGACCAGGCGTTAGCCACCGAAGTAGTCGTGTCGTGGATTGGAGCCTTGTGGCCATCTACCCCGCTTGCTCGAACGGATTCAAAACGTGCACGGTTACTGTGAACTACGCTTCAATTGAAGTATGGGGACTTTGCGCGGCATACGTCGGCTGATCCGGCTCACCACCGTCGTCCTCGTCGTTGGGGCAGTGGCCACTGAGCTTGCCAAGCCCGAGGAGGAACGGAACTGGCACGGCCGGGTTCTCGGAATCGTTCCTTATGACTTCAGAGTCCCATCGTGGGACAAGTTTCGGGACGCTTACTGGAATCCATCGTCGGACTCGCTGTTCAGTGACAGGGTATTTGGGGTCGGCTGGGCGATCAACCTGTACCGGGCGAAGGGCCTGCTCGAGGCTGCTTTCGAGCGGCTGATGGGGACGCCGCCTCCGCTCTCGATTCGGATGACATCGCGCCCGCAAACCCGTCGCTCGAGCGTGAGGGTCCAGGACCGGGACTAGCCTGTGGATTGCGGCTGACGGCGGTCCAGCCGCCGTAGGCCAAGGCCACCCGCGCAGACCGAGCCATCAGGATCGTGGCCTACCTGCCGGGCGACCGCTCGCCTGGCGACCGGCCAGCGGTAGGCGACCGAAGGATGCCTGGGGACAGAATGTGGATAACCCACCAGACGGGGGATCGACTGTGCGTCGCATGGGGATATGCCTGGCGCTTGGCACGCCGACACGTCGGGGGAACTTCCCCCCTCAAACTAGAATAGGCGGCCCGGCCTTGTTGGGGAGTGGCGCAACGGTAGCGCAGCTGACTCTGGATCAGAAGGTTGAAGGTTCGAATCCTTCCTCCCCAGCCACCGCAATGTGCAAGTTCGCCTGATAAGTCCCAAAAGGCCTTCGGCGGATGGTGTGACGCATCAACCGAAGGTGCGTAACCCCGGCTGACGCAGGCACGTCGCCGAGCGCCGTCACTTCGACGGCTCAGGCGGTACCGCCATCCGGGTCTGGCTCGAGGCCCGCCAGCATCTTCTTGAGCAGTCCGGCAAGGACCTGCTTCTGCTGCTTGCTAAGGCTCGCGGTCAGCTCCTTTTCGCCGCCTGTATTTGCTTTGACTGCCTGGTCCAGGACATCCCGCCCGGCATCGGTGAGCTCGATCAGAACTCCTCTACGGTCGTCAGGGTGGCGATGGCGTTTTACGTAGCCACGCCGCTCCAGGCGGTCGAGACGGCTGGTGATGCCGGCTGACGACAGCATCAATCCTTTGAAAAGGCGAGTCGGTGAGAGCTGCTTGGCTCCGGCGGTCCGTAGAGCAGCCAGCACTCCGATCTCTCCGCGGTTGAGCCCGAACCGGCCGAAGGCTTCTTCCTGGTGGCGCGCGATATGAAGTGCGATCCGCGAGATCCGGGCCGTCACCTGGTACGCCTCCATGTCCTGCCGAGGACGGACTGCTCCCCAGCGGTTGAGCAGTTCGTCCGTCCAGTCCTGCGCCATGTCTCAACTATACGGAATAGGTTGCTCATAGGAAAGATTCTCGCCAATAGATATCTCGCTCTAGAGAGAGTTAGTCCGTCAATTTGATTCAGGAGGCGTTGAAATGAGTTCGAAGTTTGTCTTCTCGAGCGGCCTGGTGGCCGTCGCCCTGTTCGCCGCAGCGTGCGGCGACGCGGCTACTGGAGCCTATGGGGTGCCCGCCGCATCTCCCAGCACTGCGCCGGTGGTGGCGCCGAGCGCTAGCCCGGCTCCCGTGTACCCGACGCCCGTCTATCCGACGCCCATGTACCCGACTCCCACGGTTGCGGTCGGGACCAAGATCGGCGTGGGCAGCACCCGCCTCGGCCAGATCCTCGTCGATGGGAAGGGCCGGACGCTCTACCTGTTTGTTGCCGACTCCGGCACCAGGTCGACCTGCAACAGCAGTGCCTGCGTGCAGTACTGGCCGCCGGTTCTCACGAAGGGCGCCCCTCAAGCCGGCGCAGGCGTGAAGGGGTCCCTGCTCGGGACCACGAAGCGTCAAGACGGTACGACTGAGGTCACCTACGCCGGTCACCCGCTCTACTACTTCATCTCCGACACGAAGGCCGGCGATGTCACCGGCCAGGGCATCGACGGGTTCGGGGGTCCCTGGTATGTCGTCTCACCGTCGGGCATGCAAATCCGCTAGCACTTGTCTTCTACCTATCTTGCTTGGGCTGCGGCGCGCTAACGAGCGCGTGCGCAGCCCAGACCCGTTGAGGTCATCTACGCTGAGACCCAAACGAAGGAGGCGATTATGGAGACTTCGCAGAGCTCGGATTCGCCGGCGGTCAAACTTGCGCGCTCGCACCTCGAAGCGTGGACCACCCACGACATGGACGCTGCGCGAGGCAACCTGGCGGAGGACGTTCAGTTTTTCAGCCCCGCGGCGAACCTCGCCGGCATCGAGGAATATATGGAGGGCGCTCGCGGCCTAGTCCAGTTCGCAAAACAGGTCGTGCCCGGCAGCCTGCGCATCATCGCGGCCACCGGCGACGAGCGCAACGCATTGATCATGTACGAGGTGCGCACCCAGGGTGGCCCATTCGGTGCCAGGCTGTTTCCCTCGGCGCAGACCTGGGTGCTGGATGAAAACGGAAAGATCAAGACCGAGCGGATCGTCTCAATCGTCATCCCACTGAAATCGGTGTGAGCTCGGCCTGGCCGCTTGGCGCGCTTGAGCTGAAGGTGCTCGACCTCGACCGTGAGGCCGGCTTTTACGAGTGGTTCGGGCTTACGAAACTGACCGGCGATAGCAGCTCGGCCACGTTTGGCGCCGACGGAAAGCCACTACTTCGGCTTAAGGCCACGCCCGGCCTGCGCCACCGGCCCCGTCATACGGCAGGCATGTACCACTTCGCCATCCTGCTCCCGGCCGAGGCGGAGCTCGGCGGATTCTTGAAGCGGTCGCTCGAGGAGAGGCTTCCGCTGACTGGAACTTCGGATCACTTCGTCAGCCAGGCGCTCTACTACGACGACCCCGAAGGCAACGGCATCGAGGTCTACGCGGACAGGCCGCGCAGCGAATGGACGTATCCAGGCGGGCGTCTCAACATCGGTGTCGAGCATTTGGACTTCGAACGCTTGCTGCGAATCGCGGATCCGCCGCGGCCGAAATTTTCAGAGGCAACGCTGCTAGGCCACATGCACCTTAACGTCGGTGACCTTGACCGGAGCCAGGCTTTCTACGAAGGGATGGGGATGGCGCTGACCGCTGAGGCCGGACGCGTGATGCGCTTCCTGAGCTGGGACGGCTATCACCACCACCTCGGGATCAATCTGCTCGAGGGCCGCGGGGCCGCTCCCGTCGAAGCAGATGTGGCTGGCCTGCAGAGCTTCGAGGTAGGGCGTCTCGGTGCGCGGGCCAAAGACCCGGACGGAATCGAGGTCACCCCGCCTCAGGCTTGACCGGCGCGTCATGCGCTGAAACCTGCGCCGTGAATGATCGCTGCAAGGTGATCAAGTGCAGCATTCCAAGGAGTCAACCACTTCATCGCCGCTCTCTCCTTGATCTCTAACATTCGCATACGTCGGGCGGTTGCTTTATCCTCGGTCTGGTGCCAGATGTCCTCTTGTGGCTGCAATGGGCCACCGAAGCAGCCTTCGTTCTCTTGACGCTTGCGGCGATTATCGATTGGAGACGTCATCGCGACATTCGCAGCGGGCAATTGGCCCTCGCATTTGCCTCGCTCACGGCCTTGATCCTGATCGCGCCGCTGGTCGGCCACGCCGGCCAATTCAACCAGCTGGTCACCGACGCGACTCTGGTCATCTTTCTGCTCTCGGGCTATGCACTTTTGATGTTTCGCGACGCACTCATTCCACTCGGTCGTGCGCGGCGTTGGATTACGGGCGCAATCGTGGCGGTCGCAGCCCTGGCTTTTGTCGCCCAATTTTCCTCAGACGCCCAGCAGCGCTTTACTCCTTTGCAATCCCTCGCAGCGGGCGCGGTGCTGACCACCTGGGCTTTCTGCATAGTCGAGCCGATCATTCGCATGTGGCTCACATCGATTCGCCGTCGAGCCGTGGAGTCGGCTCGGCTTCGTGCATTGAGCTTGGGCTACGCGGCCCTGATCGCGGAGGTCGTCGTCGCCGCGCTCGCCGGATCAACGGCGCGCCATCCATATTTCATAGCCGCCACCGACGTCGTCACGCTGGCGATAGTCCCGTTCCTGTACGTCAGCTTCTCGCCGCCGTCATGGCTTCGACGTTTGTGGCGGGAACCCGAGGAGGATGCGTTCCGCAACGCGCTCCACGACCTACTGCTATACAGCCCTGACCGTCCGACTCTGGCCCAGCGGGCGCTTGCGTGGGCGATACGCCTCGTGGGTGGTGCGAGCGCTGCAATCATCGATGCGGACGGCTCGATCCTGGGGGCACGCGACATGACTCTCGACCAGGCCGAGGCGCTCGCGGGAGAAGTCCGTGCCGCCTCCGCCGCCGGCAAGCACCTGTCAGCTCAATCAGCTGCCAGGCTCACGACCGCGCTTCACCTCCAGCAGGGCGAAGGTTGCATGGTCATCTTGGCCGGGCCCTTTACGCCGATCTTCGGGGACGACGAGATCTTGCGCGTGCGCCAGTACGCCAACAGCATCGCGGCCGGCCTCGATCGCGTGTCGCTGAGTGAAAGAATCGCCTCGCTCGAAAAGGCCAAAACCGAATTCCTCAATGTCGCTTCGCACGAGCTGCGCGGCCCGATGACCGTAATCAAGGGCTACCTGACAATGCTCGAGGCGGGCGCGCTCGGCGAGCTCTCGTCACAATCGTCCTCAGTCATTCATTTGCTCATTGCGAAATCCGATGAGGTGAACTGGATGGTCGAGCAGATGGTTGAGGCGGCGCGGCTCGAAGAAGGCCGCATGGCCTTGAAGAAGCTGCCCGCAGACATCGTCGCTTTGACAGACCTCGCGATCGAGGGCGTTGGCCAGCTCCTCAGCAAGCACGAGATCAGTGTCGAGAAGCCGTCGAGGGCCGTGGAAGCGGAGGTGGATCCTGATCGTTTCCAAATTGTTGTGCGCAACCTGCTGAGCAATGCTGTCAAGTACTCGCCCTCTGGAGCCCACATTAAGATCTGCGTCAGCGGGAACGGCGTCGGCAAGGTCGCGGTCACTGACGAGGGCATTGGAATCACGGAAGAAGACCAGGCTCGCATCTTCAGCCGCTTTGTGCGGATCGAGACCAAGGCCACCGAGAGCATCTCGGGCACAGGGCTCGGGCTATGGCTGTCGCGCGAGATCGCGCGAATGCATGATGGCGACCTCACCGTCGAGTCGAAACTCGGAAGAGGCAGCACCTTTACGTTCCGGGTTCCGCTCAGCACGTAGCGTGGCTCCGGACGTCGTCACGCGATTCGAGCCGGCGCGGCCCCTGGATCTGGCGCTGACCTTGGCTCCGATTGGCGGCGCCCGGTCGTTGCGCGTCGATGCCCGCGAGGCTTGGCGCGCCACCCTGACCCCGGACGGCCCGGCGACGATTCACCTTGTCCAGTCCGATCGGGCTGTCGAGGTCGAAGCCTGGGGCCCCGGCGCGCGGTGGGCAGCCGCTCAGGCACCTACGCTCTGCGGCGAGCACGACGACGATGCCGGCTTCATACCGCGGCATCCGTTTCTCGCCCAGGTCCACAAGCGCCATCCCGGCGTGCGCGTCTCCAGGACCTCCGCGGTTTTTGAAGCGCTGGTGCCGGCCGTGCTCGGGCAGAAGGTCACCGGCATCGAGTCGCGTCGGTCTTACGAACGCATGGTTGACGAGCTGGGTGAAGCGGCGCCGGGACCCGTCAGGCTCACCATTCCGCCCTCGGCACCTGTGCTCGCGCGAACACCGTACTGGAAATTCCACACGTATGGCATTGAGCGGCGGCGCGCCGACGTAATCATCGGTGCCGCGCGCAGCGCGGGCCGGCTCGAGGAGACCGTCTCCATGGAGATTGCATCTGCCTACAGGCGCCTGCAGGCGTTCACCGGAATCGGTCCGTGGACTGCCGCCCTCGTGGCATCGGCTGCGCTGGGCGACGCAGACGCGGTGCCTGTCGGCGACTACAACCTTCCGCATAGCGTGGGGTTCGCGCTCGATGGGACGCCAAGGTCGACCGACGAGCGCATGCTCGAGCTGCTCGAGCCTTATCGCGGCCACCGGGGGCGCGTACTCCGACTGGTCGCGATCGCCGGGATCACGGCGCCGCGCTTCGGGCCGCGGATGCCGCTCCGCGACCTCGCGCATAGCTAGCAGCCAAGTTACTGGAGCTTGGCGATCTCCTCTTCAACCACCTCGATCAGCTCGCTCATTCCGGCGCTGTCGAAAATCAGCCGCGCGCCGGCAGCTTTGAACAGCTCGGGCAGTGGCTGCGTCGCGCCCAGAGCCAATGCTGCCCGGTACTTTCGAACCGCCTCTTCAGGGTCTTTCAAGCTGTTCCGCCATACCTGCAGGGCGCCGAGCTGGGCAATGCCGTATTCGATGTAATAGAACGGGCTCGAGAAGAAGTGCGGTTGCTGATACCACCTTGCGACGCGCTCTCGATCGAGCCCGGTCCAGTCCACGCCGTCGCCTTCGAACCGCGCCCGCAGCTGCAGCCACTTGGCGTCGCGTGCGTCTCTGTCGCGCCCCGCCTCATCCAGGTAGATCCAGTGCTGAAACGCATCGACGGACGCGCAATGTGGAAAGAACATGACGATCCCTTCGAGGTGCTCCGCGCGCGAGCGGCGCTCCTCGTCCTCGTCGTAGTAACCGCCGCTCGCCTCGCCGATGAACGGCGCCGCCAGCAGCTCCATTGACATCGAAGCCACCTCTGCCATCTCGGAACCCGGATGGCGCTGGAAGATGATTGGCAGCTTGGCCGCCTCGAAGGAATGGAAGGCATGGCCTGACTCGTGCAGGAGAGTTCGCACATCGTCGTCGACCCCGACCGCGTTCATGAAGATCAGGGGCTGCTTTCTGAATGAGAGCGTCTGGCTGTATGCGCCTGGCGCCTTGCCTTTGCGATTCTCAAGATCCAGCAGGTTGGCGTCGATCATGGTCTCGAAGTACGTGCGGAAGGCGGGGTCGACGTGGCCGAAGACGTTGCCTGCTCGGCCAACGAAGGTGTCCATGTCCGCGAACGGCTTGAGCGCTGCACGTCCAAGTGGGTCGACGGAGGTGTCCCATGGCCTGAGGTGATCTACCTTCATCGTCCGCCGCCGCCGGTCCAGGATGCGGTCGACGGCGGGCAGGACGGCTGCCTCGACCGCCTCATGGAAGCGCATGCAGTCCTCGGGCGCATAGGCGAACCGGTTCTTCTCCTGGTGCGCGTAATCGCGGAAGCTTTGGAAACCGGCATTGCTCGCCGTTTGCTGTCGCAGGTCGTACATGTCGTCGAAGATGTCCGCGATCGCATCGCGCTGCTGCGAATAAGGCTCGGCCCGAAGCTTGAACGCCCGCTCACGAACAGAGCGATCACGCGATTCCAGGTACGGGAGCAGCTGTGCCGGGGTCTTTTCGATGCCGTTCCATTCGACGGTCATAGAGCCGATGAGCTTCGACCAGGTCGTGGTGAGTCGAGACAGCTCGGCGGCCAGCGGGACGTTGGCCTCATTGAAGACCCGCATCTGGTTGCGGAACCTCTCGATTGTCGTTTCGAGGCCGGCACGCACGTAGCCCAGCTTCACGAGCCGCTCCTGCAATCTGACGCGTTGCTCCTGGGCCTTGGGCGAGATCTGAGCGCCGAAACGCAGCTGCGCCGACTCGCGCGCCGGGTCAGACGTGTCACATGAATAGTCGAAGCTTGCGAGCGCAGACGCCTCGGACAAGAGGGATTCGAACCTGGACCAGTCGGCAAGCCACTCTTCAACGTTGCCGGCGTCAACGGGTCGCGAGAAAAGATCCTCGTAAAACGGCCGGACGTCGTCCCATGTCGCCTCTTTGAAGGCGTCCGGCGACTCCGGAAGCGTCAGCACCCCACCCACACCCTTGTAGACCAATCGTACCGGGGACCTCCTATCCCCTTCAGGGGAGAGGGTGGCTCGAGCCGCCAAGCGGCTCCAGCCCGGCGTGGGGCGTTGGCCATCACGGCCGACGTAAGGCTTGAGGGCTACTCTTCACTCTTCAGCGC
>DATCPU010000103.1:0-12083 GCA_036569925.1 Candidatus Dormiibacterota bacterium | reverse complement strand
GCACTGCTGCCGTTCCTCCGGGTCAACCTCCTCGACCAGTCGGCAAGCCCGAACTTTCCGATCGCGATCACCATGCCGGAGAACTCGACGCTCGTCCAGACCGACGCCGAGACCCAGAAGGTGGAGGGCCTCATCAGAGGCCTCCCAGGAGTCAACGCGTTCCAGGCGACAGTGGGCGGCATCTCAGACCCGTTTGCCGCCCCCGGCACAGTCCCCGCCGACCCCACGCAGGCCTCTGTGACGGTGCTTGTGAACACTGGCGCCTATACGCAGGCGTTGCAGGCTGTCACCCAGGCGCTCAAGGGCTACAGCGGACCCGCGCGCATCGAGCTCGGCCAGGCCTCCAGCAGCGCCAACTCGAGCAGCAGCCAGATGCAGGTCGACGTGCATGCGCCCAACCAGGACCTCTTGGTCCAGGCCAACACCCTGGTTCTCGCGGCGCTGTCAAACGTGCCAGGGGTCAGCCAGCTGAAGTCGAACCTGGTGGCTTCGAAGCCGCAGTACGAGCTCGTCGCGACCGACAAGCTCGGTCAGTCAGGCCTGTCGCTCCAGCAGCTTGCATTCATCGTCGCCCAGGAGGTCAACGGCATTGTCGCTACCCAGGCGACGCTGCCCCAGGGGAGGGTCTCAGTGCGGGTGCAGCTGCCGCCCGGCAGTGCCGACAACGCTGCCGCTCTTGCGAAGATGCCAATCCCAACCGCGCTCGGCGTCGTTTCGCTGTCGACGCTGGCAACGCTCACGCAGGTGGCGGGACCGCAAGCAGTCAGCCGCACCGACGGCGATCGAACAGCCTCGATCACCGGCACGATCACCAGCGACAACACGCAGAAGGTGCAGGCCGATGTCGCCAAAGCACTTGGTGCGGTATCGCTCCCGCCGGGCGTCTCGACCTCGACCGGTGGCGTGTTCGCGCAGCTCTCTTCGCTGCTCACGCAGTTCGAGGTCGCTATCCTCGCGGCCATCCTTCTGGTCTACCTGATCATGGTGGCCACGTTCCGGTCGCTGGTGAAGCCGCTGGTGCTCCTGGTTTCAATTCCGTTCGCGGCGAGCGGCGCGATCGTTGCGATGGTTGTCACGGGAACTTCGCTGTCGCTGCCCGGCATGATCGGCCTGCTGATGCTCATCGGCATCGTGGTCACCAATGCCATCGTGCTGCTCGACCTGGTCGAGCAATACCGTGATCGCGGCCTCAGCCTTCATGACGCGCTCATCGAGGGCGGGCGCCACCGGCTGCGCCCGATCCTGATGACCGCGTTCGCGACGATGCTGGCGCTGGTGCCGCTGGCCGTAAGCGGAAGCAGCGGCGGGGCATTCATCAGCGCGCCACTTGCGATCGTGGTCATAGGCGGCCTCTTCACCAGCACGCTGCTGACGCTGATCCTGGTCCCTGTGCTCTACTCCATCGCTTCGCGTTTCGTTGGAGCACGGTCCACCCGCGACCTCGATGCCTTGTTCGACGCGGCCCAGGACCGGCGTTTCAAGCCCATCGGCAGTCGTGGTTCGGCCGCGCCGGTGGCAGCTGCCGCAGGTGCGGTTGCAGTCCTCTACACCGTCAAGGTCTTGATCGAGCCCGAACCCGGCCGGACCGGGGATCCGGCGGTGCTCGAGCGCCTCACGGCGGGCGGCCTCTCGGTCGCGCCGATCGCCGGCGCGGGCAAAGTGGCGGTCATGGTTCCAGGCGTAAACGCCGAGTCGGAGGCCGACGCCCGAAACCAGGCGGTCGCCAAGGTGACGGCGATGGTGCCGAGCGAGGGCTATGTCATCTCGCACCCGACAATCGAAGCTGAGAACCGCAGCGTGCCGGCTGAGGTGGCCACGGTCTCGGGCTGAACGACCGATATATATGTAGACGCGCGCCCTTACATCCCGAGGGCGGGCATCTCGGATTTCCACGGTGGCTCTGCTCCCGCGCGCGTGCACGTCAGCGCAGCCACGAGACAAGCCAGGCGCAGCGCTTGCTCGAGCTGGCCGGGCTCGAGCAATACCTCGGGCCGGAGAGCGGCGTGCTCGTCCAGCCAGGCGAGCAACCCTGCGCTGAATGCATCGCCGGCGCCGATGGTGTCGACGACCTCCACCTGCGGAGCAGCAACGTGAACGCGGGACTCGCCATGAGCGCCAAACGCGCCCCTGGCGCCAAGCGTCGCGACCACCAGCCTCACGCCCTCTCCCAGGATGCGCTCCGCCGCCTCCGCATAGCCGAGCCCGGGATAGAGCCACGCGAGATCGGCCTCGCTGGCCTTCACGATCGCGCTGTTCGAAATCGCGGTCGTCAGGTGGCTTCGGTATTGGGAATCGGGAACGAGCCCGAGGCGGATGTTCGGGTCGAGCATCACGACACGCCGGCCGTGCTCACGGATGATCAGGTCGACCAGGGTGGAGGCCATCGGCTCCAGTACCAGGCCAAGCGTGCCCACGTGCAGCGCTTTGACTTGCGTACCGAACTGTTCGGGAACCATCGCCGGCGTCAGGTTGGGCGCAGACGTTCCCTGCACGAGGAAGTGGTAGCTCGCGACGCCCGTGCTGTCGACTTCCGCCATCGCAATGGTCGTCGGCTCTGAACCGATGCTCGCCAGCTCGAGGGTGGCCCCGTCGGATACGAGCAAGCCGGCGAGCCGCTGCCCGAAAGCGTCATTGGACAGCCGGCCTAAGAACGCAGTCGGCACCCCCATCCGTGCGAGGGCGCGTGCCGTGTTGAAAGGACCCCCGCCGGGAGCAGGGTGCTGCGCGCCGTCCGCGCCGTAGATCATGTCGACGAGAGCTTCGCCGCAGACTACGACCACGAGCCAATCTTGCTCGACGAGGAGGGCGGTGCGGCGTGCTCCCCGGACTTAGGGCGAAGGTGGGATTGCTGGGGCTATCGGCTTGGCCGGCGTGGCGGACCCACGGTTTTTTGGCCCGTAGTAGGCGCGCCAGATCAGCCGGTGAATGGGCACCCACCTGGGAATGTCTCGAAGGATCGGGATGAACGGCACCAGCGCGAGCAGGAACGTGAGGACCGTCATCAGGATGATGATTCCGAGGTCCGCATTCCCGGCGTTCAGGCCGAGGAAGCCTGAATCGCTGGTGAAAGGAGGCAGCTGGTACCACATGGTGTACAGCCAGAGCCAGGTCTGGCCCGGGTAGAGGCCTGTCTCGTTCATCATTCCCCATAGGTCGCCGGTGAGGTGTTCATCCGTGGCCAGGCTGTCGAGGTAGCCGCCGTCGCCCATGAAGAGCAGCGGCTGCGTGTAATCGGTCTGGTAGAAACGGCCGTTGATCGTCAGAAGGCCGTCAAGGCCACCGGTCTGCGCGATGCCAAGGAGACTCGACATCATCACCGGCAGTGGTCCGTATTCGCCGCTCGCCACGGCTACCTTGCCGTCGGCGGCAGTGGCGTCCGCCAAGGCCTTGGTGTAGTTGTCGAGCCAGGTGCCTTGTTGGGCCGAGTCCGCGGCCTGCCACTGGGTCAGAGCAGTACCCAGCGCCGGGTCGCCGACCTTCGCGCGCTTGAGCGGCTCGATTACGAACGCATCGGCCGAGTCGACGGGGATGCGAACACCGAACCAAACCTGCGGAGCGATAGGACCCCAGGTCTGCGCCGCATCCGCGGTTGAGTTGTAGGGCTGGCCATATCCCGCGCTCGTGGTCGTACCCGCCAGCTCGCCCGCCGCCGTCGTGACGAAGTCGACGGGGTCGGCCTGGGACCACGTGGCGATGGTGACCGGGTGAACATCGGGTGAAGAGAGAAAGGCCGCCAGGAGAATTGCAAGAATGCCAACCGCCGCCATCGCAATGGCGAGCTCCTTGACCAGGTCGTACGGCACCATCCTGACCCCGCGGTAGTACTCCTCCTGTGTCTGGCCCATCGGCTTTATCACCGAGAACCCCCCTCGGGGTCGATCGGCTTGACCACTCCCCGCGCCCGCACCATGACGATGTGCGCCACGACCAGGAAAGTCACTCCGATCGGAAGCAGCATCACGTGCAGCCCGTACATCTGTCCGAAGTTCAAGACATTGAAGAAGGCGCCGATGCCGGCTCCGTTCATCGCGTCCTTGGCATTGAGCGCGATGAACTGCGCCGCGAAGTTCTGCTGCGAAAGGTAGCCGGTGAAGGCGGTCAGGATGCTGATGCCGAAGATGACGACGCCGATCACCCAGGTGGCCGCTCTGCCGCTCCGCCATCCCGCCATGAAGTACTGACCCCACAGGTGCAGCACCATGAAGATGAAGAACAGCTGCACGGACCAGAAGTGGAGGCTGTTGAAGAACCTCCCGACATTGGAGTCATGCCACCACTGCGGCCCGAAAAATGAAAGCACCACGCCGCTCACGATGACCCAGACAAGAGCGGCGATCGTGATGACACCGAACACGTAGACCCAAGAGCCGATGTAGTAGGGCTGGCGGTCGGGTAGGAGGTGGTCCACTGGCAGGTGCCGATCCAGGGCCTGCCGCGCGCGCAAGGTCCAGCTCCGGCTACTTTCCTCGGACATCGTCGACCTCATCGTGGCGCGGGAAAGGGATCACCAGCGCGATCGCGAACAGGACGATCATGCCCAGGATCACGAGCAGGTTTGGCCACGAGATCAGGATGAAACCCCAGTGCACATAAGTTGCCGGCGAATCCATAGCGCAAGTCTCCTTCTCTTTGGTCGTTTGACGCCAGTTTGAACTCGGGATCAAGCCGATGGGAGTGCCAAGAGTCCCACTCGGACCGGGACGTTCGGCCCGTCGAGATTCGCCCGACATCGGTCGAGGCGCCACGTGGGTATAGATTTCGCTGGTGCGAGACAAACCGCCCGTTTTGGTCAAGGCACTCAGTGCGCCAGATTCTCCGGCCCGACGGTCGGCGCCGGTCCGGGGCACCTTCCGCATCGGCGCCGTTCAGGAGCGTTGGCACAAAGAGGCGGCTGAGCACGAGGCTGCGCTGTGGGCCGGCATCGAGATTGCGGCCAGCGAAGGGGCTCGCCTGGTGTGCCTGCAGGAGCTCACGATGTCGCCCTACTTCGCGGTGCGCTCCGACGCGAAGGCTTATGCGTTGACGCGGTTGGAAACGGTTCCCGACGGCGCCACCACCGACTTTGCGCGCCGCGCCGCTCGCAAGTTTGGGGTTCACGTCCAGGCATCGCTGCACGAACGCGCGCCGGACGGAGGTCTTGGGTACAACACGGCAGTCGTCGTCGCACCAGATGGGGGGGTGGTGGCGCGCGTTCGAAAGGTTCACATACCTGCTTCGGAGGGTTACCACGAAGACTTCTATTTCCGGCCGAGCGAGGATGCAGAGCCCTATCCGGTCGTCGAGGTGGGGCAGGCGCGGATCGGGGTTCCGACCTGCTGGGACCAGTGGTTTCCCGAGCTGGCGCGAATTTACGCGCTGGCCGGCGCTGATGTGATCGTCTATCCGACAGCGATCGGTTCCGAGCCTGACCTCCCGAAGTTCGATACTCGGCCCCTCTGGGAGAAGGTCATAGTCGCGAACGGGATCGCCAACGGCACCTTCATGGTCGCGGTCAATCGCTTCGGCGTCGAGCCGCCGCTGCGCTTTTACGGCTCCAGCTTCATCTCCGATCCTTACGGACGCGTCCTGGTCCGAGCGCCTCGCAACCGTGCCGCGGTCCTGGTCGCCGACCTGGATCTCGATCAGCGGCGCGACTGGCTCGATCTCTTTCCGTTTCTCACCACGAGGCGCCCCGAAATGTACGGCCGCCTGGCCCAGGGAGCGGCTGCGGTCAAGCGCCGCTAGCCGCTGAGAGCTTCCGCGTGCAGGACTGAAGGTGCGACGGCCGTGCGCTGTCCTTTTATCTTCAGGCCTTCGAGAATCCGGACGATCAGTCGACCGACCTCTTCGCGGGCGAGGACGGGATCGTCTGCGTCGGCGACGTAAAAGCAAGCCTCGCTGATCGCACCTGCCAGCAAAAGCGCGAGCGGGCGAAGCGGCTGGGGCTCGATCACCCCGCCGTGCATCGCCTTGCGCAGCGCTCCCCGAATGCCGACGGCGCCATAGCGCGATTCGATGAGGTGCACGACGTCCCAGCTCAGCACGGATCTCGCGTCGTGCAGCGCGATCCGGCGAACGGCCGGGTCGAGCTGGGCATCGATCATTAGCTGGCAGCCTTCGGTAACGGCCTTCCAGTGGTCCGGATCCAGAAACACGCTGACCACCCGGTCCGACACTTCGTGCATGACCTGCTCGTAAACCTCCTGGAAGAGGCTCGATTTGCCGCCGAAGTGGTGGTAGATAGCGCCTTTGGTAACGCCGGCCCGGGCGGCCACCTCTTCGATCGAGGTCGCGGCGTACCCGCTCTCCCCGAACATCTCGCGCGCGGCGGCCAGCAGCGCCAGGCGCGTGGCGTCTCCCTGGACTTCCCTTTTGTCTTTGCCCAACCTAGGTATTGACATCCATACCGAGGGTATGCATACTTCCGTACCAGCGGTACGGATAGTTCCATACTTCGAGTTTCATACTCTTAGTATGGCAGCAAACGGAAGCCAAAAGGAGATACGTCGATGCCCAAATTCGTGATCGAGCGCGACCTGCCGGGAGCCGGAAACCTGAGCGCCGAGGAGCTCCGCAGCATCTCGCAAAAATCCAACAAGGTGATCGCCGACCTCGGCCCGGAGATCCGCTGGCTCGAAAGCTACGTCACCGAGGACAAGCTTTACTGCGTCTACGTCGCGCCGGATGCCGACATCATCTTCGAGCACGCTCGATGTGGCGGTTTCCCCGCGAACAAGGTCACGCGGGTTGCGAACGTGATCGACCCTTCGACCGGCGACGTCGCCGAGCGGGTCACGGCCTAAGCAGCCACCTTCTGAGACTGGGGTAGCGGCGCGCCTTGTGCGGGCGCGCCGCTTCTTTGTCGGCACCCCAAACGATCCTCGGCCTGCCCGGTACCAGCTGTCAGCGTGGTAATCGTTTGCACTAATGACCCTGAGGTTGCTAGCCTGTCTGGGTCGCGAAGTGGGACCGCGGCAAAGTGGTGTCCAATCCGAAGGGGGAAATTTTGTCTATGACTCAGCTCCGACTCAGGTCGCGTATTCGCGCGTTGCTGACAGGCGCGGCAATGCTGCCCGTCGTGGCGGCCAGCCTTGCGAGCTCGCCGGTCAGCGTTTCGGCCAACACGACGCGGCTCATCTCATCGTCCGGCACCGCCAGAATCGCCGCGGGAGGCGCTTCGTCCAGCACGGCAGGGATCCAGAACCCCGAATTTCCAGGCGCAGTCGGGGGCGATGCCGCCGCCGCCAGCGACAAGAACGGCGTCAACCGGAGCCACTCGTCGACCAACGGGTCGATCTCCGGCAAGGCGACCGGTGACGGCAGCGGCACTGTCGCCGGGTCGAACCCGGAGCTCGCCACCAGCTTCGACGGGCTGAACCACTTCGTCAACCGGTTCGGCGTCAGCGGCGGCAACCAGTTCAGCCTCGAGCCCCCCGACCAGGGCCTGTGCGCGAACGGCACTTACGTCCTCGAGACCATCAACGACGTCATGGCCGTCTACCGCCCTAACGGCACCATCGCCTCCGGTCCAGAGGCGCTCAACGCCTTCTACAACTATCCGTTCGCGATCAACCGCAGCACGGGCGTGCGCGGCCCGTTTGCCACGGACCCGTCCTGCCTCTTCGACACCGCCACCCAGCGCTGGTTCCACGTGATGCTCACGCTGGACGTCCTGCCCGATGGCAGGTATATCGGTACCAACCACCTCGACCTCGCGGTCTCCAAGACCGATGACCCGACCGGTGGCTGGAACATCTACACGGTTCCGATCCAGAACGACGGCACATGCTCCGGCACCTGGTACGACGGCACGGCGAACAACGCATGCCTTGGCGACTACCCCCACATCGGGGCTGACGCCAACGGGTTCTACATCACCACCAACTCGTACTCCTTCTTCGGCAACGATTTCTGGGGCGCCCAGATCTATGCCTTCTCGAAGACGGCCCTGGCGGCCGGCAACACGACGGTCGCCGTGACCAGGATCGACACGCACGGCCTGGACAACGGCAACTCCGGCTTCACCCTCGCCCCCGCCCAGGCGCCTCCGGGTGGCGCCCAGGAGAGCAACGCGGGCGGCACCGAGTACTTCCTCAGCAGCAACGCGGCAGACGAGGCACATGGCAACGGCGCCAGCATCGGCCCGCGCAGCTCGAACCAGATCTTGGTCTGGGCTCTCGCCAACACCGCCTCGCTTGGCACCAGCTCGCCGGCGGTCACGCTGACCCACACCGGTCTGAGCGTAAGCACCTACGCGTTCCCGCCGTCTTCGGTTCAGAAGTCGGGGCCGACTCCGCTCCGGGACTGCTTGAACAACACGGCATGCGCGACAGTGCTGAACGGCACACCCGACCCCTTCAACGAGAAGGAATACAACCTCGACAGCAACGACACCCGAATGATGCAGACCACGTTCGCCGCCGGCCAGCTCTGGGGCTCGCTCGACACATCGCTGTCGCACGCAAGCTCGAAGAGGGCGGGCATTGAGTGGTTTGTGGTTTCTCCGGCCATGTCAAACAGTGGCTCGCTCACTGCAGCGGTCAGCAACAGCGGCCTTCTTGGGCTGCCTGACAGCAACGTCATCTACCCGGCCATCGGAGTCACTGCCGGCGGTCACGGGGTCATGGCCTTCACGGTCGTCGGCGCCGACCGCTTCCCCAGCGCGGGCTACGCGCTGATTAACACCTCCGGCGTCGGAGCGGTCCACGTCGCCAGGGAAGGCGCGGGACCCGCTGACGGATTCAGCGGCTACATCTTCGAGAACCTGCCCAACCCGAAGCGCCCAAGGTGGGGCGACTACGGCGCGGCAGCAGTCGTGGGCAACCAGATCTGGATAGCGTCCGAGTACATCGGCCAGACCTGCACCTTCGCTCAGTTTGAAGCCACGAACTTCAGGTGCGGCAACACGCGCACCGCGCTCGCCAACTGGGACACCAGGATCAGCCTGATCAACCCGTAAGGCGACCCAGCTTTCGACCTGACAGGGGCCGGCGTCGCGCCGGCCCCTTCTTCTTTCTGGGCTCGGATAACGGGCCGCGGTATCTTGGCCATATGAGCCCCGAGGTCGACCGCGAGTCGCGGCTGGAGATGATGGCGCCGCTGGCGCGCGCCTATGCCCGTTCGGTGCCGGAGCATCCTGCAGATGCGGGGCTCTTCGGACCGCATAGCCTGGTCTGGCGCGTCAACCGCGATCGTTCCTTCCCGCTTGCCGGCATGCGCTCGCTCATGGTCCAGGCGCTGCATCCGCTGGCGATGGCGGGCGTGGCCGAGCACAGCAATTGGACTCGTGACCCGTTCGGCCGCCTCGCCGCCACCAGCGGCTACGTGCTCACTGTCACCTACGGGGACACGGCGTCCGTGAATTCGGCCGCAGCTCGGGTGCGCGCCGTACATACGCACGTCCGTGGCAGCGATCCGGTGACTGGTCTTCCTTACAGCGCTGAGGATCCGGACCTGCTGCTGTGGGTCCACGCCGGGATGGTGGACTCGATAGTCCACGTGGTGCAGCGCTACGGCCGCGGCCTTGATCAGGCCGAAGCCGATCGCTACGTGGCGGAGATGGTGCCGTTCGCTGCGATCCTCGGCGTCCCGCGAGAGGTCGTCCCGTCGAGCGTGCGCGCTCTGCGCGACTACATCGAGTCGGTGGATCTTCGGCAGGCCACGCCGGCAGCGCGTGAGGCCATCGCCGTGGTCCTCGACCCGCCTGACCTCGCGCCCGACCTTCGCGACCTGTGGCACGACCTGGGACAGGTTGCGATCGGCACGCTGCCGACATGGGCTCGCGAAATGTACGGCTTCGCCGAGCCGTCGGCGGAATCGATGGAGCGGGAACCTGTGCGGCAGCTCATCGGCACGGTGGACTTGATGTTCGAGTCCATGCCCGGCGTGCTCGAAGCCCGGGAGCGAATCGAGCTCCGCACTCGCGGTTGAGCAAGCTCGAAGCTGGCGCGGCGGTGCTGCAGAGCCGGCTCGGCCGGGCCGGCGCGCTCGGCCGTCTCGCGCTGAGGGTGGGCGGGCGCTATGTTGCAGGTTCGCCTCGACTGATCTTCGCTTCAGTCGACCGTCGCACCGAGCTGCGTCACGACCTCGCCCTTCGGACCGCCGACGACGTCGCCGAGGAGCTGGGCTCGATGAAGGGTGTGTTAATGAAGCTCGGCCAGATGGCGAGCTACATCGACGACGACATGCCACTGACGTTTCGCGCCGCGATGGCGCGGCTGCAGCATAGGGCGCCGCCGATGAGCGAAGCGCTGGCGTCGTCGGTGATCCGCGAAGAGCTGGGTGACGAGCCCGAGCGCATCTTCGCGCGCTGGGATCCGATTCCATTCGCGGCTGCGTCGATCGGGCAGGTGCATCGCGCCATCACGAGAAAGGGACGCGCGGTGGCAGTCAAGGTTCAGTACCCCGGCATCGCGCGCAGCATGACCTCCGACCTGCGCAACGTCGGACTTCTGCGGCGTATCGCCGCTGCGGCGTTCCCCGGCCTTGACACGCGCTCGCTGGTCGAAGAGCTCGGGGAGAGGTTGCAAGAGGAGGTCGACTACAAACTCGAGGCGGGCAGCCAGGCGCTCTTCGCGCGCTACTTCAAGGGGCACCCGTTCATCCACGTCCCTGAGGTGGTCACGGAGCTGAGCACCGCGAGGGTGCTCACGAGCGAGCTCGTGGCCGGCTCGCGATTCGACGAACTGCAGGGATGGGATCAGCGCGAGCGTGACATGGCCGCGGAAACCATCTATCGATTCGTCTTCCGCAGCCTCTACAGGCTGCATGCGTTCAACGGCGATCCCCACCCCGGTAACTATCTGTTTCATGGCAAGGGGCGCGTCAGCTTTCTCGATTTCGGGTTGACCAAACGCTTTACCGAAGACGACCTCACACCGCTCATCGACGGCGTGCGTTTCATGGTCATCGAGGGCGACGGAGAGAGGTTCCGCATGGCGATGGAGCGGGCCGGGTTCCTGCAAGCAGGCGCGCCGGTGCCGACGCAGGCGGTCGTCGATCGATTCGGTCAGTTCTACGGCACCGTGATGCGTGACGCTCCGATGACGATCACGCCCGCGTATGCGTCGGCGATCGTGAAGCGCTTCTTCGACGCGCGCAGCCCGCTCGCGCCGTACAGCGATGTGCCGCGCACCTACGCGATCCTGCAGCGCATCAACCTGGGCCTCTACGCAGTGCTGGGCAGCCTGAACGCCACTGCCAACTGGAGGCGAATCGCTGAGGAGATCTGGCCATTCGTCAATGCCGCCGCCTCGACCCCGATCGGCGAAGCAGAAGCCAGGTGGTATGCGGAGCAGGAAAGAACGTCGCTCGACCGCACCGCCTGAGGGACCAGCCTTGCTCCCCCGACTCGACTTCTTGGCTACGCCTTGGAGGGCTTTGGCGGCTGCAGCACCAGCCGGTAGCCTTTACCCTTCTCGTTCACCACTTCGCACACGCCGTCAAACGGTGCAAGCTTCATTCGAAGCCGCGTCACGTACGTCCGGAACTGCTCGATTGACGCGTCGGGACCCCATGCAGGCAGAGCAATGTCCTCGGCAGCGAATAGCTGATTCGGATTGGCCAGGAAGAACGAGAGCAGCTGCCACTCTCGCTTCGTCAAAGACACAGTTGCCGTGCCGCTCCACACCGTGCGCAGCTTGGCGTCGAAAACGAGGCCGCCCATCTCGATCTTGGTCGCGATTGAAACCACCGAGGCGGGATCGGGCCCGCGCAGGTCCGATCTGATGGCTCCGATCAGGGCGTCGGGTACGAACGGCTTGGGCAGGACCTGGCTGGCGCCGGCTTCATAACTCTCGAGCACCGTCCCGGCATCGTCGGACGATTCGTCCAGCAGGATGAACGGGCACCGGGCCTCAGCTCTCAGCTCGCCCAGCACCTTCGGCGTCACGCGGGATTCCGAACTCATGCCCAGGATGACCAGGTCAAACCTGGTGGACGTCTCCAGGTGATGCCTCGCCGAATCCAGCTCGGCGATACTTTCGAACTCCCCTCCCGCGATCTCGACGACATGCGAGATGACGGAACGGTAACCCGCGTTGGCTTCGACCACGAGGATGCGCGGTAAGCCGGCGCGCTGCCGAAATCGAGGCTGAGTCTTACGC
>DATCPU010000102.1:0-16893 GCA_036569925.1 Candidatus Dormiibacterota bacterium | reverse complement strand
GTGGGTCCCCGCCAGGCGTCCCGGTGCGTAGAGGTCCATATGGACCTCTACGCACCGGGACGCCTGGCGGGGACCCACTGCGGCTGCTGATCGCCGGCCACAGTCTCTCCTTCGGCGCGCCGATCGCACGGCGGGCGCGGCGTGGCGGAGCCGAGGTCCGCGAAGACCGCTGGCATGCGCACAATTCCCACGACGAGGAGGCGAGCGCCGCGGGACTCGCCTGGGCCGACACCGTCCACTGCGAGTGGTGTCTCGGCAACGCCGTCTGGTTCAGCCGCAACAAGCGGCCGGAGCAGCGGCTGGTGGTGCGCTTCCACCGCATGGAGTTGGAGACCGCCCACCCCGGCGAGGTCGACCTCGAGCGCGTCGACGCGATGGTCTTCGTCGCGCAGCACGTACTCGAGCGGGCTTGCGAGCGCTACGGCTGGGACGCCGGCGACGCGCGCTTCCAAGTCATCCCCAACGGCATCGAGCTGGACGCGCTGCAGCAGGCGAAGCTGCCCGGCGCGCGCTTCAATCTGGCGGCGATCGGCTACGTGCCGCGGCTGAAGCGCCTCGACCGCGCGCTCGACGTACTCGACCTGCTGCGCGCCCGTGACGACCGCTTCCGGCTGCTGGTCAAAGGAAAGGCGCCCTGGGAATACGAGTGGATGGCCGGCCGGGCGGAGGAGCGCCGTTACTTCGAGCAGTTGCTCCGGCGAGTCGAGCGCTCACCCAACCTGCGGCGAGCAGTCAGTTTCGAGCCGTTCGGCGAGAACGTCTCCGCCTTCCTACGGCAGGCCGGCTGGATCCTCTCGACCAGCGAGGTCGAGGGGCACTCGGTGGCGCTGGCGGAGGGGATGGCGTCGGGAGCGGTCCCCGTGATCCTCGAGCGGCCGGGCGCCGGCGAGCAGTACGAAGCGCGGTGGGTGCACGCGGGTACCGCCGAGGCGGCACAGGCGATTTTTGCCGCACACATGTACGGTGAAACCCGCCAGCGGCACGACTTCGCCGCCGAGGGTGAGGCCGCGAGTCGCTTCGCCGAGCGCTGGAGCTGGGAACGGCTCTGGCCCGCCTGGGAACGGCTGCTGCTGCGCGGCGAGCGGACGACCACCCCGCGGGCGCCGGCGGAAGTGACCTGAACGGGCCGAGCCGATGCGCATCGACATGTTCGTCTACAACCGCTGCACCACCGACGCACGGGTCCTGAAGGAGGCGCGGACGCTGAGTGCCGCCGGCCACAGTGTGCGCATCGTCGCTGTGCTCGACACGACGACGCCGGCGGAGGAGGAGCGTGAGGGCTTCCGGATCGTGCGAATCGACCGCGACCCGCCTCACTATCGCCTCCTGCGCGGCACCCGCATCGCTCGCCGCCTCCTTCGCCGCCCTGCTGCGGCGCTCGGGCCGAACCTCCACCGGCGGACTCGCGGTCGGGCGGTGGTGGTGGCACGGCTCGCGCTCGCCCCGCTCGTCCTGATCGAGCGCGCGGTGCGGCGCCTGCTAGTGGCCCCGCACAAGCCACTGATGTTCCTCGACTACTACTGGCGCGCCTACCGGCTCGTCCGGGCCGACCCACCGGACGCCCTGCACGCGCACGACCTCAACACCCTGCCGGTCGCCGCCGCGCTGGCCCGCCGCCTGGGCCTGCCGCTCACCTACGATGCACACGAGCTTTATCCGGAGATCTCGACCCTCTCGCAGCGCGAGGCGGCAACCTGGAGGTTCGTCGAGCGTCACCTGGCCGGGCGCGCCGACCACACCCTCACCGTCTGCGACTCGATCGCGGCGGAGATCGAATGCCGCTACGGCGTCGCGCGCCCCACGGTGCTGCTCAATTGCCCCGTTGCCGGGAGCGCCAACGAGGGGCAGGGCGAGCCCGAGTCGCATGCTGCAACCAACTCGCCACTCGGGGACGAGACGAGGGGCGGCGAACCGATCGTCCTCTACCAGGGCGGCTTCGCCCCGCACCGTGGCCTCCCCACTCTGGTTCGCTCTGCCCACACGCTCGAGCGGGGGACGATCGTCCTGATGGGCTGGGGCCGCCTCGAGGAGGAGCTGCGCGAGCTGATCGCCCGCGAGGGGCTCGAGGATCGGGTCAGGATCACCGCTCCTGTCCCCCAGGCCCAGGTCGTCGCCCACGCGGCCGGGGCAACGATCGGCGTCATCCCCTACGAACCGATCGGCCTCAACAACACCTACACCACGCCGAACAAGCTCTTCGACTACATGGCCGCCGGCCTGCCGGTGGCGGCGAGCCGCCTGCCCGAGCTGAGGCGCTTCGTCGAGCAGGGTGAGATGGGGCTGACTTTCCCCCCCGGCGACCCAGCCGCACTCGCCACCGCGCTGAACGAGATCCTTGCCGACCCCAAGCGCTACCGGCAAATGTGCGAACTGTCCCAAGAAGCCGGCCGCCGCTACACCTGGGAGAAGGAGAGCCCCAAGCTGCTGGCGCTATACGAGGGGTAACGGGACCCTCGCCCGGCCGTGAGCGTCGTTTCCCTCAGACACCCCGGCCCGCACCGAGCCGCTATGGGTGGCTTACCAACGTGATAATCAGGGCGGCAACGAGTCCGGCGCAGAACTGAAGCATCAACCGCTGCAACCGATCGAACCCGGCTTTCATGTCCTGCCGCAGTTCGCGCATGTCCTGTCGCTGCTCACGCATTTGAACGTCCAGGCCGTCGACCTTGGTATCGAGAGCGTCCATCACAGCCCTCCTGGTCCCAGTACCGGCCGAGCCCTGGCTCACCGGGCTTCCCGGGCCGGCGAAAGCTGATCGCGATGCGCAACGCCGCGATGCGCAACGTCGATCCGGCGATGATCCTCTGGTACAGCTACCAGGACATCCTCCGCTCGGAGGACCCAGGGACGCGCTGGCGCGTTTTCACCAGCGCCGCCTTCGCCCCTGCTCAGCCCAAACCAGCAGATCGCTCCTGAGCGCCCGGCGACCTCGCCGATACCCGCGAGGCCCCCTTCGGAGCGAACGCTGCCTGCGCTTTCTGCGCGACGGCGAGTGAGGCAAACGATCTATAGGTGAGGCGCAGTAATCAAGGCGGCGATGATCGTGCCGGCGACGCTGAACAGGGTCCACTGCATGTGCTGAAAGCGATCGTCGAGCTTTTCGAAGCGCCTATCGATGTTCTCGAAGCGCTTATCGATCTTCTCGAAGCCGGCTTTCATCTCCTGCCGCTGCTCATGCAGTTGAACCTCCAGGCCGTTGACCTTGGCATCGAGAGCGTCCATCTTGTCGTCGTTCCAGCGCTCGAGCATCACGGTCATTGTTGCACCCTAAACATTTCGACGGCGGCGGGGCCGAGAGTGGCTGGTCGATCGCTTGCGGGCATCGCAGGGATCAAAGGCCGTGGCGGACGAATCTCTTCCCTCCGGAAGAGAGAAGACCCGCAACGTGCGCCAGTTACGGTACTTCCAATTTGCGTTGACCCGCCTCCTGCATCTGCTTGACCGGAGCCAATTGAACAAATGGCTGTCCAAGCTTTCCGACCGCTATCAGCGCATCAGGACCGTACTCCCTGATCATTCCCTCAGCTACATAGGCAAGCGCGTTTTGGTCAAGAGTGCCCGAGACCGCACTGGAAAGTCCCGCGTAGATATAGGTCTCGAGAGACTGCATGACCCGCTCCCCCAACTCCCCTTTCGGAACGGGGAACGTACCTGCCATATAACGTCGAGTAGGGATCAAGCTCTCTAGACCCCCTGCAATGACAATAGGAAGGCGTAGATCAGATACCTCCCGCAAGCGTTGCAAGAACACCCCTGGATCGGACCTCACCGTCATGTCGATATCCAAAATGACAACGCGGCCCTTGAATTGCCGGTCCAGATTCCTGGCGACGAGATAGCGTGCACACGCGTAGAAGGTCGTCCGATCTTTCACATATCCCGGCACTTCCACTTGTGAAAATGACAGGTGCTCCCCAAGCAGATCGAGATCGCCTCCGCGAAGATGGGTAGTTGACTCGATCACCTTGCGGCCTCTGTCGAGGATCTCTGCAGCTTCCCGCTGCTCGCACACAAGAACAAAATGCAGGCTTACGTCGAGGTCGAGCAGGTATTGGCTCAACGAGATCCAATACGGGAGATAGATCGCAAAGTAGACTGGATCGCAGGAAAACAAGAATAGGGTACCCTCGCCGTCTCCCTGCTTTGGTTCACTCATCAGTTGGAATTCACCCAAGAGTGATCGGCGCCGCTCGTCAACCTCATCCGCTCTCGTACTGAGCTCCGAGGTCGAAAAATAGGTCGAAGCAAACTGATCCAACAGGGTCGCCTTGGCGAACTCGGGACTGGCGGCATTTGCGGCTTGAAATAGGCTCGCCGCGGCATTGCGATCACTGGTGCTGGCGAGCAAGGCCCTGAACATCAGCGCACCGTACTCGGTACTCAACTCACCGCCTATTGCATCAATGCGCCTGCCGATAGCCGCAACGTGGTTGCCGTTCGTGAAGACCTCATGGTATGGACCCGCCAAATCCTTTGCCTTCGAGTACCTGATGGCTTCAGCCCAGAGTAAGAGATAGTCGAGCGCACTACGCAAATGCTCAGCCTCTCCGAAAAGCGATTCGCTACGTCGAACAAGGTCCTCCAGTGCTTCATGATTGATCACGGCGCCCTGGCGAACCCATCGCTGCCATAGCACGTAGACAAGGCGCGTCATTTCCCTGGCGTCCGTGTCGTCTGCACCAGCTTCGACGTCACCTCGCAATACCTCATCGTCAAAATTGACCACGCCGGTCCGAGTCAGCAACTCGATCAAGGCCATGCCGTAGCCGACGCTCACGGCTTGGTGGCGATCAAGAGGAAGAAGTCGATCGTCTCGCGAACCAGGCCATCTGGATTGAGGCGAGCCAGCTCGTCGCTGAAATCTCGCTCGAAAGCCTCGCGCCTGTCGCCCAACGCCCAGGGAAGACCGCCGGTGACCGAATACATATAGCCGGCCACATCCTCCGCGGGCCAGAGGAACTCGGTGGGATGCTTCAGATACTCGACCTCGAATCCCGCATCGACCAAGAAGTCGGCGTGCCACCTCTTCGCCGGCTTGTTACCGGTTGATATCGCTGCACCGGAGCGCTTCTCCTCGAGAATCGGGTCGTCCAGATATTTGGCCAGGCACTCTATGGCGACCTTGTGCCAATCCTTGGCCCCTTGCCAGATGTCCGCGCCGCCCCCTCCCGCAACCGCCAGAGCGCCGTCACCCCGCAGGCCCTGAAATGCGCGCATGGACAGCAGCTCCCGGTCCATCCAGTGAAAGGCCGATGCGGAAGCGATCAGATCGCAGCTTTCAGGGGCGATCTCGATGCTCTCAGCCTTACCCACAAGCCACTCGATGTGCTCGATTCCCTCGCGCCGAGCAGTGTCCTTCGCTATCGAGATCCTGTCAGCACCAAGATCGACTGCCAATACCCTGTCAAAGTAACGACTCAGCGGGATGGTGAGCTCACCAGTTCCACACCCCCAGTCAACGAAGAGTTCAGCGCGATCTCCGATGGTGCGAAGACGGATGTCGTCTATCAACGTTTGCGGATACCGCGGCCGGTAGTCGGCGTATATCTGTGCATTGCTGTCTGCCGCCATCACACACCCCGCTTCCCTCGGCTGAGCGCCGCAATGGCCATTGACTGCTCACCTGCGCACGCGGACCGCCCATCTGCTCCGAACCGCTCACCGAGCTTCGTACGCGCCTCCACCGACGCCGGCTGTCTCAGGACCATCCAGATCGCCTCGGCGAGCTCACGGTCTCCAAGCGGAAGTCGATCTTCGGGCGCCGCCGCCAACGCCTCCGCGTCCATCAATCCGAGCGACTCCCGGAGCTCCGGACACACGGCTTTCGCCAACGCGCCCACAACCGCCGGAATGTCCACTCTGTAGCCGTGCGGCACGCGTACGGCCTCGTCCTTGCTGAAAAGTTCGAGCGCATCGACGAACCGCGACTCGATACCGAGCAGCCGATCCTGCGCGACGAACGCCGACGCAACCGTCCCCGGACAGACGTAGACGCACTTCGGGTGGCTCTTGCACAGCAGCAAGGTGTGAAAGGCACTGCCCATGATTCCGGCAAGGCCTCGGCTGCTCTCTATCAGCGCGATCTGTTCGGCCAAGGCGAGCGACTCGGGCCTCACGATCTCCACATGGCCGGCGACGACAGCCTCCAGTAAGCGTTCGTCGAAGGCGGTGCGATCGAGATCGAGTGCGGATCTGCTCATCCACAACACTCCGCGAGCTGGAGTGTCTGGAATCGTCATCCGATCCCGGACATGTCGATGCATGGACACGATCTCAGGCGCAACCCAGGCATCCAATCGCCAGGCCGGCTCCGGAACCATCATCCTGGTGAAGCGAACCGCACCGTGCGCTGGAAGCTCGAGAACATCGACACCGAAGGCATCCAGCCATTCATGGACGAATCCAGGCGATTGCAGGGGCGTGATGAACACCGCGCGACGTCCTGCGAGGGAGCCACCGGGCAGCAGGGGCCACAGCCTCGCGACGCCCTCACAGAGAAAGTGACCGTAGTGACTGTAGAGGCGCCCAGCCCATACGACCTCATCGTCGACGGTATCGACCACATCGGCATCGTCGAGCCGCTCCGGAACCGAGTCGACCCTGTCCCCATCCCCTCCCCAGAGCCGCATCGTGTTTTCCGACACCGTTCCATCGGAGTGATAGGCGGCAGGAATCGATCGACGGACCCTCAGGTCAAGCGGGCCGTCTATGTGCAATGACCCAGGCGGGCGCACAGCAATCGGATGTGCGGTTCTTGGAGATTCAAGGGTCGAGCTGATGGGCGGCTCCCTCAAGGTATTCATAAGTATAGGATTCGGTACGTCCTTGTCAGGGGCTTAAGGACTCTTGGGTAAATCAGCGACAAGAAAAACCCGACCGATCGTCATCTGCGGGGCGGCGCGGAGCGGTACCACTGCGCTCAGCATCATGCTCAACCGCCATGCCGAAATCGGGATCGCGCGGGAGATCGAGCTATACAAGCTCCCGTCCATCGTCCCCCTGTTGAGCGAGACCGCTGCTCACCACGGCGAGGGCTGGACCGCCGAGCGGCGCGACGAAGTCGTCAAGGCGATCTGGTTCTTCATCGGCCGCCCTGTGAACCCGGCGAAGCTGGCAGCTCGCCGCTGGGGCACCAAGACGCCTTGGTCCGAGTTCAACCGCGACCTGTGGGATCCACTCGTGAGCCCACTTTGGATCTATGTGCTGCGCCGCGGGGATCGGGTCTTCCAGTCGAATCTCAAGCTTGGCTACGGCGAAACCGAGCACCCCGCACGCATGATCGGGAAATACAAGGAATCGGTGCGCTTGGGGGAGGCGATGCGGGGGGATGGCTCCGGGCATCTCTGCCAACTCGATCTTGCGAGCGATCGGAAGGCACGAGAGCGCCTCGCTCGCGATCTTTTCGACTTCCTCGAAGAGGACATGGACGCAGGGGTCGCGGAATTCGTCGAGAAATGGCCGACGCGGCATCCGGCGACCGAACCCACCAACGAGAACGGTCCGGCAGGATCCGTCGAACTTCCCGAGGAGTGGCAACAGTTACTGGCGGCCGACACCGAGTACCAAGAGCTGATGCTCGCACACGGATACTAAGCCGGGGCCACGACAGTCCAACCAAGCTGTTCAGCGAACGACCGGAACGATGTCCGCTGGGCTCGACGCCATAGACAGATCCGGGAGAGCATCGCGAAGGGTTCGCACCTGTAGATCGGGCGTGCCCGCAACATGGTCGAGAAACTCTCCGAACGCCGTCCTCATCGACGGCTTGGGCCCATAGACCTCGACGTACCGGTCGGAGTCGATCTTGCTGGTGAAGCGAGCTCGCGAGGAAGGAGGATCATCGGGCATGCGCGTGAGCTTCTCGATAAACGAAAAAGAATGCATCATGAACATCGCGAAATCCACACCCTGACCAACGAGGGCATCGAGGGTCGCCGCCAGCGCATCGACTGACAACCAGTCGATGTCGAGCTTGCGAGCTTCGAGCCGTTCGTCACCATTGAGGCGCAGGACGGTAGTGACCGGCACCTCGATCACGCTCCCCGCCATCGCCACGGCGTTGACGGTAAGCCTGGTGTTGTGGTTGTTCGGAGAGGGGAAGAAGCAGGAACTGTCCACCGCTATGCCAACGTCTTCGAGGGCAGCGAAAGTATCGTCGTTGAGCGCATAACCGCCGGCGCGAAAACTGGTCGGTGGCGTGCCGGTCCAGTGGGCGATCAGATCCACACCATGGCGGAGCACCTCAGCTTGGGACTCTTGCGAGAGCCTGAAGAGAGGCTTCTGGTATGTGTCCATCGTAGGCGAGGGGTGCGCGTGAAGGCCGACCTCATGGCCGCGCGCTGCGATTTCCTGAACGACGCTCCGCACAACCCCGGCCGGCTGGCGGTCCGCCTCGTAGACATTGACGAAGAAGGTTCCCCTGAGCCTCCGTACGTCGAGCTCGTCAAGGATGCCGAATACGCCGAACTCGCGGCCGATGCCGTCGCCGGTCATCAGGATCGGGCGGTCGAAGTAGGAGTCCTCGACATCCACCGTCACAAACAGCGTGAGTGGGTACGACTGAGTCGAACGCGACTCGGCGACCGAAAGCGGCGGTTCGAGCTCACCGATCGCTCGCGGGAGCGCCGACGGAGTTTCGCCCGGGCGAACCGACAGAGCGGATGGAACGCCGAGGCTCAAACCGGCCTTCGGCCGACTTCGGCAGGCGAGCGGCCGTGCGCCTGGCGCAGGCGCATCAGCAGAGTCCGCTCGGTGAGGTATCTGAGATTCTCGGTGGCTACCTCCTCGAGCGGCACGTCACCCGCCGACCGACCTCCGTGAAGAAGGCGCCTGGCGAGCCGCTCGAGCTCGCTCGCTCCGGTATGCGCCATGCTCTCGCTGCTCAAAAGAACGAATGAGCGGCTGCTCGCTTCGGCGAAGTGCGCGACATCGGGCGGCAACCGCTGCGCCGCAGCGGTGCTCAGGGCGGGATCGACGAGCACGACAGGACTCAGCAGCTCCGCGCTTCGAGACGATGCCGCGGCGATGATGCAGTCCCAGTCCGGACCGCCGAGGAAGACCAGGGCCTGCCGCCAACCCGCCCATAGAAGGAGGTCACGCAGCCCTTCTCCGGCGAGCTCGTCGGCGAAGAGCGCAATCCCGTGCGCATGCCCGGAGAGCCACTCGCGGTCGATTTCCGAGATCTCGACCCCCGCCGCCCTCCTGATCAGAAAGCGATTCCGTCCCGGCCCCAGGCAGTTGACAGGGTCGGCCCTCTCACCCTCGCGCGATTCGACGATGACCTGCCTACCCTCGGCCCCTCGCTCAGCCTCGGTCAGGGCGTCGCCGGATGGGAGGTCCCCAGGCCGCCTACAGGCATTGCCCGGCGGTTCCAGAGACAGCCCCTCCGGATTCCAGCTGCATAGGTGATCGATCCGTCCTCCACAGTCGACGCGCAATCCGACCGGGGCGAACTCGAGCTGAACCCGCTCGCTCAGCACGGACGAAAACCCCTGCCACACCCAGACCTGCAGCTCGGTCCCCCCCGCGGTCGACTGCTGTACGCGCGCGCAGACCGAGCACGAAGCGCTGTCCGGAGATCGCGACACCGGTTGCTCAAACCGGAAGAGCGCATGACGACCCTTACCGATCAGTTCGAGTCTCACCTCCTCACCGCCGGAAAAAGACGCCGAAATCTGGAGCTCTCCGTCGATCTGGACTTGCGTCCCGCGGACACCAACCCCATCGACACCCGAGGAAGAGGATGGGCGCCGAGCCGTCACAACCGAGTTGCGGCCGTCACCGGGCGCGTCAACCTCGATCCGATCGAACCCAGCCTCCTGAAGGAGCAACTTCATCGCGGACGGGCGATATGCGGCGGTGCGGGTTTCATCCCTGCTCCCCAGGCCCACCGCGGCGACGTAGATCACCAGCCTCCCCTCCGGAGCCAGCACCCGCCGGGCCTCACGCAGCACCTGACGCATGCCGATCGGCGAGAGGTAATCCAAAGCGTAGTGACTGAGGACCCCATCGAAGAAGCCAGATGAGAAAAACGGCATCGGCAGCGTCAGGTCATGGGCGACGATGCGGGCACCCTCACCGAGTCCGGTGGCGAACGACGGCCAACGATCTATGCCCCAAACATTGGACGCGCCCATATCCAGAAGAGCCTGCAGCGCAAGCCCCGGGCCGCAGCCGAGATCGAGCACGCGCTCCGCGCCGCTCAGGGGTGCGATCGCCGACGCATACCAGGATGGCTCTCGATCTCCGTAGAAGCGGCGAAGGCTCTCGCTTCGCTGCGAGCGGTGCCAGGACTTCTCATCGCCCGGATCCTCGAAGATCGATACCTGAATCGGCGGAAAAGCGACACCCGGGCGCAGGGCGAGGGGTGGGTCGGCGCTCGCGACAGCCAAGGAGACCCTAATTGCAGAACCTGTCGATTCCTAAATAGAGCGCCACAGAGTCCCAAGGGTAGTCTTTCCGCTCGATGCCGGTCTGCAACATCTGCGGAAGCCACGAGTTCGCCGCGGGACCCAACGGGCGCATCTCCGAGTCGGGGGATCCGCCACGGTGCGGCAACTGCCGCTCGCTGGAGCGCCAGCGTTCGCTGCACGCCTCCCTCTCACGAATTCCAGGCGAGTTTCTCCACTGGCGCCGGGCAATTCACTTTGCGCCGGACGCTTCCCTCGACCCTCAATGGTTCCTGAGCTTCGAGACGTCGACCTTCGGCGGCGACAACAGCATCGACCTGCAGGAAATCGACCGGCCCGACGGCGCCTACGACTTCATCAGCCTCAGCATGGTCATGGAGTTCGTCCCCGATGACCGGAAGGCATTCGGCGAACTCGTTCGGATCGGCTCGGACCGCTGCGTCATCCACAACTCCTCCGGGTCGGTGCTCAGCGCCGCGATATCAACGCACCATGACAAACCGCATGGCGCCTTTGGTCGCTATCACTACTACGGCAGCGATATCGAGGAACGCTTCGAAGTCGCCCGACATGGGCTCTGGTCCGTGCGGGTACAGGCGGTGGATCCGGTCACCGGCACGCCCGACGTTTTCCACCTCTTCTGCCGCCGACAGGACGACGCGGAGGCCCTTACCGGGCTGCTCGCCGCCCGAGACCAGGCTGCCCCTCCCGCTGGGTAGAGGCTCACTCGATACCCGCAAAGCGATGGATATCTCCGAGGTCCACCGGGCGCAGGAGAAGGTAGGCCCCCTCCTCCTCGGCCAAGACCTCGAAGCCGGCGCGCATTAGAGAGAGCAGGCGAGTGGAGGCGGAGACGAAACCTGCCTGCTCGCGCGGGACTCTCGCCTCGCAACCCGGGGAGGTCGCCTCGTAGAGCCTCACCGCCGAGGTCGAGAGACCATCGTCACCGCCGGGACGGTCCGAGTCGAGGACCCTCGGGGGGCTCAGCTCGAACTCGACAGCCTCGGTCCGCAGCTCGACCGGATCGAGCGATCGCAGCTTCTCCGGGAAGCGAGCGAGGACAGCGAGCTCGCCGGGCCCGCGCGGCACACGGCGCTCCGACAAGAGTTCGAAGCCGCGCAACCCGAGCCAGGTGCGAAACGTGGGGACGTCCCAGGGGACGATGCCGCCGACCTCCACACCCGCCGAGCGCAGGATCTCGACGGGGAAGAGCAGCTCAGCCAGCGGCGGCAGGTCTCCGCGGAAGCCCGGAGCGAGGACGCCGAGGGTGCGCAGACCGATGCGTAACGGCCGGCCCGGCTTCAACGCCGTAACCGCTGAGTCGAGCGCGGCCCCGAGCCCCGCGGCTCCCGCACACTCGAGTCCCTCCACACAGCCGCCGTCACCACTCACCCGGGAAGACAAGCGAGCCGGTGCCTGCTCGGTGAGGCGTGAGAGTAGGCCTTGGCTGAAGATCCGCGTTCCGGTCGAGCCCGCAATTCCACGCCTGCGGTCCAGTAAGGCGACTCGGTCGACTGGTGGATGACGCTCATCCGGCCAGAACCGGCTCCGCGAATCGGCGATATCGGCGTAGGTCACGCAACGCGCATCGGGCCGGTCCGCGACACGGCGCAGCAGCGTCGCGACGTGAGCGACGAGGCCCTCGTCCACCTCGGTGCCGAAGGTGCGCATCGCCCTCAGTGGTTTGTCGAGGATTTTCTCGGCGACCCGAGCCGGCACCCCCGCGCGCAGGCGCTCTTCGAAGGACTCGACCGTGCCTCGCACCCGGCTGTCGCGACGGCGCAGCAGCTGGAAGGAGTGGGAGACCAGGGTGGCGACACTCGGCGGACCACCCGGCTCGGCGGGAAGCGTCGAGACCGGGTCGCCGAGGCCGAAGCTCGGCACCAGATCGCGCGTCTCCCACGCCTCGGGATCGTCACGAAGCAGGACGAACGTCGGCGGGATCTCGAGGACCGTCCCGACCTGGAAGGGCTGGGTCCGCGTGCGCATCCAGTCGGAAACCCTCGAATTGAAGTAGGGATGCACGGAGGAGTCGATCCGGATGTCGAACTCCTCCAGAACGGGAAAGTGCGCATCCGCGATCCGGAACGCACCGGCGCGATACGCAACCGGCCTGCGCCCCAGCCGACGCTCGAACAAGTCCACGCTCAGGTCGAGGACACGGCGGAAGACATCCGCATCCCCCATGCCGCCCCTGGCGATCTCCGCAACCCGGCGATCCGACGACCATTCGAGGTGCTCTGGATGCACGTGCAGCTCGACCTCGTGACCGCGCCCAGCGATCGCTTCGACCGTACGCTCCAACGCTCGCCGGCCATACTCGAACTCCATCAGCACGTCGACGAAGAAGGTGCCGCGGAAGCCGAAGTGCTCGAGCAGGTCCATCTGCAGGCCGATGCCGCCAGGAGGGGATCCGTCGCCGAAATCTCCGAAGATGAGCTCGTCGACGACGCGGTCGAGACTGGGCCTGGGTTGCCGCAAGACCGAGCACTCGGTGTCGACAGTGAACATCAGGAACAGGCCCGGCGAGTCGTGAGCCACGGGGGGCGCCCGGCGCCCCCCTAGGATGAAATCGCGGGGCAGAGGGCTCAATTTGGTCCACTCGCCCCACCTGCCGTTCAACAGGGGCCGCGTGCGCATTACGAGTTCGTGATTGCTCAACGCGCTCGGAATCGACACCTCATGCGCTGCGGCCGGAACCGTCTGCTCGAAGACGATCCGCGCGTCGGTTCGGTCGTAGACCATCAGCCCGTACTCGCCGGCGTCCTCAACCGGCTCCCAGCGCAGACGCACGGACTCCATCAGCGCCCCGCGCGTGAAGATGCGAATCGACTTTTTCCTGCCATGAGAAGATCCGCGCCCGAGATGGACGAGGTGAGCAACGATGTCACCGTGTACGACATGGACGCCGACAGGGAGGCCGACCAGATGGTCACGGCGCTCGAATCAGCGGGCCTGGGGGCCATTCGCTTCGTCGGCGTTCTGAGCGCGTCCCGGCGGCCGGGTGACATAGAGGCCGCGCTGAAGGGACGATTCCGGATCGGCGACCAGAGGTTCCGCCTCTCGCCACCGGTCGACTGGTGGCTCGAGCCCTACGCCGCTCCGGGCGAACGCGGCTTCTTCCAGAACTCCTTCGTCTTCGCGGACCCGCTGCTGAGCGACCCGCGCTTTCCCGAGGTGCTCGTCCCCCTCGCCGAGATCTTCACCGACTGGCTCGCCGCCAACCCGCGTGCGGGCGCGATCCACCCGCACCGCTACGCCTGGCACGACCATGCGGCGGCAGGACGAATCGTGGTCATGGCGTTCGTCCTGCGCGAAGGGGTGCGTCGCCAGTTGCTGAGCCCGGCGCTCGCTCACACGCTCGCAGCCGGCGTACTCGAGCATGCCGCGTACCTGCTCGCGGACGAGAACTATGCCGCCCAGCACAACCACGGCTTCGCCAGCGACGCGGCCCTGACGCTCGCGGCACGCAGTCTTGCCCCCGCCCCCCAGACGGAGCGCTGGGCGCAGGTCGCCGAGGGCCGCTTCACCGCCGTCCTGGCCCACATGATCGACGCCGAGGAAGCCCTCCATCTCGAGCACTCTCCCTACTACCACTGGATCATCCACGGGGCGCTGTCGCGCTTCGCCGCAGCGGGACTCTTCGAGGACCAGGACTTGGCCCGACTCACCCACCGCATGGAGGAGGCTGGAGCTTGGCTGGTCGCCCCGGATGGAACGCTGCCGCCGCTCGGCGATACGCCCAGCGGACAGCGGCCTCCGGCGGCGGCGGCGGCCGGCGCCTCTCTGTCGGGCATGCGTGTGTTCAGCAGAGCGGGTTACGCCGTCGTGCGCGCGGGCCAGAGTGCGCTGATCGTCACCGCCGCCCATCACCCGACCGCGCACAAGCACGCTGACGATGGCTCCTTCTGCCTCTACGAGCAGAGCCGTCCGATCGTCCTCGACAGCGGCAATCCCGGCTACGAGTACGACAGTCCCGAGTTTCGCTACGGGACCTCGCCCGCCGCCCACGCGACGATCTGTGTCGACGGCTTCGATTGGTCGAGGGAGAACCCCGCCTACGGCTCCGGCATGCTCGCCGCGGCAGAGCGGGACGGCCTCTATGCCCTGCTCACCCGCAATCCGGGAGCCGTGCCGGGCGGGGGCGTGGCGAGGCGCGTTCTGGTCTATGGCCCGGGGCGCTTCCTGCTCGTCATCGACGACGTCGAGGCCGGCGCCGATCGTCAGATCGCTCGCAACCTGCCGCTTGCCCCCGACCTCGACGCGAGCCTCGACGGGCACGGTGGGGCGGAAATCTCGCGCCAGGGATCTGCTGTCGCAAGGCTGATTCAGGTCCCGACTCCAGGTGCGGCGCCGGATGAAATGACGCTCACCCGTGAACGCCGCCTGCCCGAGATGGGCGGCTTCAGCTTCCCCACCCCGGATGAGTTGCAGGCAAGCTGCGATATCGCCCTGGTGGGGCCGGGGGGACACCCCCGGGCCTACGCCCTCGTGCTGGAGGACACCGCCGGAGAGGCCCCGTTCATGTCCTGGAGCGCGTCCGGCCACCTGATCGACGTGGAGATACCGGGACTCGCGGATTTGCCCGTGGCGATCCGCATCGGCGAGGACTCGGTCGAGCTCGGAACGGCCGGCTGAGCTCGCCCTCGAGTCACGCATCGCGCAGCTTCTTGCAGACCGCCACGTTCGCCGACCAGAGCTCGATCTCATAGCGATTGGTGGCGAGCACCGAGCTCAGAACCCGATTAGGACCGCCCGACAGGCCATCCTTCGAGGACACATTCGCGCCGACGTCATCCAGCGCCAGATACCCACCTACATCGAGCATCCGATCGACGCCGATGAAGTCGAGCAGCGCGACCTCGAACCTGTGACTTCCGTCGACCAGGGCGAAACCGTATTTCCTGCCGGCCTCGATCAGCCGCGCGAGAACGCCATTCGAATCCCCCTCGTGAAAGGTGACGCGGTCGCTCAGTCCCGCTTCGGCCACAAGTCTCTCCGCGACCTCGTGGATGTCCTCGATCTCTTGTCCGTCGCTCCAGGTTCGCTTCGGAAAGCGAATGTCGATGGTGTCGAGCTCTCCACCGGTCTCTGCAAGCGCACCGGCAAGGAACAGGGTGGAAAAGCCGAAGAGCGTCCCGATCTCGAGCGCACGCTCGATGTTGTGCCCGGCGATGAGATCCGCGTAGCGCCGGCATATCTCCGGCGAGGTGCTGTGGGCGATCGGGTAGCGGCACCCACGGTGCGAAAACTCGCCTGCGGCCAGGAGGCGCGCGAGCACGTCGTTTGCCTCCCGGCTGCCCGACGACGGCTGGGATCCACTCGCCCGCGGGCTTTCGAGCCCGAGCAGATCGAGCCATTGCGGCAGGATCTTGTCCGGCGACCAGCTTGCCGCATGACGAGCGGCGGCAGCCGCTTCTCGCTCGAGATCCTCGCTCGCATCCAAGGCGAGCACCGCGGTGATGGCGTCAGCGGCATTTGCGTGGACCCAGCGGTTCGGATACTGCTCGTCAGCTCCGGCTCGATCGATGATCACCGGCACTGCCCCTGAGGCCGCGCCCTCGGCCAGGGCAACCTGATGGCCCTCGGACTCACTGGTCGAGAGGACAAAGCCGGTCTGCTCGAAGAATGAGGGCAGCTCGTCGCTGAACGGGACGAACGTAACCGCGCCGCGCAAGATCGGTGACTCCTCTATCCGGCCGAAGCAGCGGCGGAAGTACTCGATCTCCTCGGGCCGGCGGACAACCCAGTCGAACTCGGATGGAGAGTGGCCGATGGCGACCAGACGGAAGCGCGGCTCCTGCTTCCTCAGCCCCTCGAGAACGTCGAGGGCGCGGTCGAGGCGCTTACGCATCGGCACGTAGCCGACCATCGCCAACGTGTAGCGCGCGCCGTCCTTCTTGGGAAGCCGGAAACGGTCGGCGTCGACGCTGTTGGGGATCACGCGCAGCTTCTCCGGGTCCCAACCGAAGCGCTCGATTGCCTCGTCGGCGATGTGCCGGGAGACGCAGACGACCTGGTCGACGTTGTCGATCTCGACCCCGGCGGGATGGTCGGTGTAGACCTCCATCCGGTGCATGCGCACCACAAGCCGCTGGTCGGCTCGCTTGTTGCGGCTGTACCAGGCGGCGTTGCCCAGGCACCACTCGCAGAGGATCGTGTCGGTGTGCTCGAGGATGGCGCGGCTGGCCGCTTCGTCGTGCTCGGTGTGGCTGCGCCAGACGTCCTCGGCGACGGTGGCGCCGGTGGTGGCGATCACCTCGCGGATCGGGCCGAGGAACTTGAGGTCGTGGCCGGCGACGAGGACGCGGGCGGGCGGCTCGGCGGGAGATGACGCGCCGTTGTTCAGGGGCACCGAGCGGCCCGGCATCCTCTCTTGCGGCAGATGGCCGGCAAGGCGATCCGCGACACGGGCGAAGGTGAACTCGCGGCTGGCGGCGTGACAGGCGGCGGCTGCGGCGGCGCGTAGCGCCGGGTCCAGCGC
>DATCPU010000101.1:0-7392 GCA_036569925.1 Candidatus Dormiibacterota bacterium | reverse complement strand
GGTTAGTGGCCGGTGCGTTGGTTGCGTTGGGGATGCGCCGACAACGCGCCCTCGCAACCCGGGGCCGGGCCAGACGTTGGGCCGCTAACGCCCGACAGGCAGGCTAGATCAACAGTGCTTCATAACTCAGCCGGGGCTGTCGCAGGTCAAAACGGCCCGTGGTTGCCCTTTTGCGATCATAAAGCCCCCCACACTAGTCCCTCGGCTCCGCGAGGAACTCCGCGCGGGTCGAGAGTTCACGCACACGCGGTACGGTTCCCTGGGTCAAGTCTCCTCGAGGCCCGGAGTCGGAAGAAGCCCGAGGTTGACGAGGAGCCCGTAGAAGTTGGCCTCGACAATCATCGTCCTGACGCGGCCGTCCGCGAACCTGAATAGGTAGAGCGCGGTCAAGACGGCCGGCTTGCCGGTCGCCGGATAACCGAACAGGGGTCCGGAGTGTGTGGCCATGAACGTGACGCGCGTGGCGACCGTGTCCCCTTCGGCGATGAGATCGTCAATCGTCACCTCAAGGTGCGAGTAAGCGTGCTGCATCATCCGGGCGTTGCTCTCGTCGGCTCCAGCGAGCAGCGAGCCCGGCACGAACAGCTCGCGCACGAATTCGACGTTGCCGCGAACATAGACCTCTTCGAAATAGCGACGGACCGCGGCCTTGTTCGTCTCCTCGTCGCTCATCGCCGCGCCGATCCTCCTTTCGCTATTTGTTCGTCCGCGGCCTGCCGATTCAACACATCTATGCGCCAGCCGACCCAGTCTCGGCGGCGAGTTCGCCAACTGCCATCAGCAACAGCTCACAAATGCGCGTTTGCCTTCGCCGCCATGCGGTCGTTTCATCATATGTTCTTGGGTACGGGTCTTTGGTGCAGTCGGGGCGTGAGCTGTTCGCCGGGGGCGCCTAGCGGGTCGTGTCCACAGGGTCCGGGGTGGTCGGAGGCCCGGGATTTGAACCCGGGCCTCACGGTCCCGAACCGCAGTATCGCTTCGTCCCCAATGAGCCGCCAAAGGCCGTTTGAGTTCACTGCGTCCGCGCTTGAGTTCGCCAGGTGCCACTACGTGACGGTGGCGGACGCCCGGGTTGCTACACGCCTTGCTTCACGAGACTTTGTACCAGTTGGACGTTTCTGCTGTAAGTCGGCGGGTGCATCAGCGCAGCAATAGAGAAGTCGAAGGTCATCACGCCGCAACGGTCATCACATAATGCCAGGCAGTGACGATCCTCGATGCAATCGGCAACACGCCACTCGTTCGCCTCAAGGTCCTCCCAAACGAGGCTGGCGCGGAAGTTTGGGTGAAGTGGGAAAGCGCGAACCCGACCGGCAGTATGAAGGACCGAATGGCCCGACACATGATCGCAGGCGCTGAAGCTCGGGGTGAGCTGCGACCCGGTATGACTGTAGTCGAGTTTACGGGGGGCAGTACTGGGAGCTCCCTTGCGCTGGTCTGCGCTGTAAAGGGCTACCGCGCCCACTTCGTGACTTCTGATGCAATCGCTCGCGAGAAGGCGCAAACCATGCGAGCGTTTGGGGCAAAGGTCGAGGTCCTGCCGAGCGAAGGGGGGTTGATCACGCCGCAACTTCTGGACCAAATGCAGGCGCGCGTCGAGGAGCTTGCCACGCGTGGGGACACGTTCTGGACCAGGCAGTTTTCCAATCCGGACAATCGCTCTGCCTATCACGTGATGGCGGAAGAACTGATCCGCGAAACAGACGGCCTGATTCAAGCCTTCGTCATGGGCGTCGGCACCGGCGGCTGCTTCTCCGGGAATGCCGAGGTGCTCAGAGAGCGCCTACCAAAGATCCGATGCGTTGCAGTCGAACCCGACGCCGCCCGCGTCTTGTCCGGCGGCCCCGTGACCGGACATCACATCGAGGGTCTCACCGCCGGCTTCGTGAGCCCGATCACCCGCACGGACCTCATCGACGAGATCATCGCCGTCACCGACGACGACGCTGTGGCCACCGCCCGCGACCTAGCACGTGAGGAGGGCATTTTCTGCGGCGTCAGCACCGGCGCCAATGTCTGGGCCGCACTGCAGATCGCCGCTCGCCTCGGACCGGGCGTCCGCGTTGCGACGATTGCTGTCGACTCGGGCTTGAAGTACCTCCAAGGTCATCTGTTCGCGTAGCGGCGGCTAGCTTCCGGCGCAACTGCGCGTTGCTACACGGTTGCCACACCAGCACAGCTGGGCTATCACCTTAGCTCCGCTGGATGGACGAGTCTGAATTCAGATTTTGGTCGGGGGCCCGGGATTTGAACCCGGGGCCTCACGGTCCCGAAATCTAGGCGGTCTCGTCCACCGAGACCGATTTCGAACGTTTTGAGTTCATTTCGCGAGCTCGCCGGACGATTCTCGGCCGGTTTCATCCACCGATGTCGCCTGAATTACTACACGAACTACTACATGAAGCTACTCGTCGGAATCGGCGCAGTCCGCTCTCTCCCCTACTCCATTAAGTAGACGTGCGCGTGAATTACCCCACGCAAACGGCGGAGCTTCATGGTTTGTTTGATGCCACTCTGGTCGCGGCCCGCCGCCACGCTGCCAGCACCGGCTCCGGCCTGAAGACACTCGGCGTTCCACGGATCCGCCACTCCCGGTTTCCACGGCTGATCAAGAGTGATGGGTATAAGCCGAACCCCCAGGAGCGTAGCTTCATCTTCACGTCGATCGGACGACCTGCCAAGGCGACCCAGCGCGGTTGCCCATCGAGAGAATCGATGCCAAAGACGAGGACGTGGGCTGCCGTGACCGCCACAGCCACGTCCCACATCACAAAAGTTCCAGCGATGTGGGAATCCTTCACGCTGGTTTCGCCGGCCAACATCGTCTCGTCTGGACCAAGTAGGTAGGCAGTCGCGAGCGCCACCTGCTCGAGCTTCCACGACCGATAGTCGCGCAACGCAGCTAGCCATGGGAAAAGGAAGATGAGGCCCAGACTGATGAAGGTGTTCGTCGAAAGAACAAGGGACCAGCGCCTCATGAATCTGCGGGCGCCCTTTAGTTTTCCCGACTGCTCGAACTCGGTCACCGGAAGCTGTGGCAGCACGATCTGAGCTGTCGCAATCCAGGTCGTGCCGTCCCCCCACCACAGCCCGTCGTCAGAGAATTGCCCCACCTCGACTGCAGTATGCCCAGGAAGTGGGGACGAAGAGCCGCGCAAATCGGCGCTGAAGCGGGAGGGCTGCCGTTTGGTCGGGGGCCCGGGATTTGAACCCGGGGCCTCACGGTCCCGAAATCTAGGCAGTTTCGTCCACCGAGACCGTTTTCGATTGTTTCGAGCTCATTTCGAGCTCTCATTGGCCGATTTCCAACCAATTTCATCCACCAATCTCGGTCGGATTACTACACGAACTACTACACAGACCTTCGTCATCACGGGTGCGTGCACAGTCGCGGCATGGGTCGGCCGTCAGCCCACCGGCGGGCCAGCCGGCTCAGCCTTTTGGGATCACACCGAGCTGCCGCAGAAACCCAAGTTCATCCTTGCAGGACCAGTGCTCGACTATTTTGCCGTCGGCTATCCGGTGTATCGCGATCGCCTTCATCTCAATGTCGGTGCCCGTGGCTCGGATCCCGAACATGTCACCGGTGTGCTTCCCGTACGCCGTCATTCGGGTGACCACCTTGTCATCCTCAGCGATCATGTCTTCGATCTCGTGGTAGCCGGGTGTCGCATCCCAAAAAATCTTGAATGCCTGCTTTAGACCCTCGCGGCCCTCGGCCAAACCTGGAAAGGCCGCGGGCGCGTGATTCAAATAGTCCTCGACGACGAACTCGTCGAGCGCGGCCAAGTTGCCCTTGTCGATCTCCGCGTAGAACCGCCTGACGATCGCCTTGTTGTCGTCGACTGACATAGAACGCGTCCCCTGCCTCATGCCATGCCAGTTGCAGCGATCGCTGCCGTGCCGTCATGCCGCGGCCGCAGGCCTGCCAACGCCTGACCGGCCTGGCTGATCGCAGCGAGATCGTGCACGGTCTTGATCTGCACGATCACCTCGTCAATGCCGGCGTCAATGAAAGCCTGGGCACCCTCGCGCACCTGTTCCGGGTCACCAGTGAACACTCCTTGTTTGAAATCGCCGTCCCTTGGACCACTCATCGACAGCACCGCCTTGTAGGTCTTTGTGATCGTCGAATAGCCACGCTCCACAGACGAGCAATGGGCTTGGAGGACATCCAACTTGTGGCGCACCATCTCGAGCGTGTCACCCGATGGCATGGAGAGATTGCACATGTCAGCGTAGCGAGCCACTATTCGCAGTAGCCGGTGCTCGCCGCTGCCTGCAACCATGATTGGAATCGAGCCGCCGAGCAGGCGGCGAAGGTCAGGCAGGACTGCCTCCAGCCGGTCCATGCGCAGCTTGATGGCAGGAAAATCCATTCCAAACATCTGGTGCTCGCCTTCCGTCATCGGGTGGCCGGCTCCGACGCCCAGGATCGCGCGTCCTCGCGATGCCTGGTCGAGGGTGACCACCATCCGTGCCAGCAGGGCAGGGTTCCTGAAGAAGATCGAACTCGCCAGCGCTCCGAGCCGGATCCTGGACGTACGCGCGGCAACCGTCGCCAGGAAGATATACGTCTCCGGCCGGGAACCGCCCTGATTGGGTGGCTGTCCTTCAATTAGGTGGTCGTTGACCCAGAGCGTGTCGAATCCAGCTTCCTCGGCGGCCACCGCGACTGCGACGGCGTGGTCGAGTCGGTCGGTCTCGGCGATCCCAGGAAAGCTGAAGTTGGTCAGGTGCAGGCCGGTTCTTACTTTCATGCCGTCAGCGTGGCACTCGGCGGGTGGACGCTCCATACCAGAAAGGTGGTATTCGCCCCGATGGACCCTGCGGCCTAGACTTCGGTCGTGGGACGAGGTTGGGCGCTTGAAGCGGCCCGCCTCGATTTGGCTCATATGGGCGAGAGCGGGCTCAACTCGCGCGAACTCCGGACAGACTTCCTTCGCCGCCTCAATCGGGTCATTGCTTTCGATTCAGCTTGGTTCGCCTTGTGCGATCCGGCCACTCTTCTCTTCACTGATGCTGTCCGCCAAGAGCTGTCACAAGAGTCGACGCCCCGATTTGTCGAGGACGAGTTCCTGCTGGACGATTTCAACAAGTGGGTCGACCTTGCGCGCGCCCCCGTCCACGCCAGAAGCCTGCTCCAGGCGACCGATGGCGATCTCGGCTCGAGCTATCGCTTTCGGGAGATCCTTGAGCCGCTCGGTCTCGGTGACGAGCTTCGAGCCGCGCTCATAACTGGACAGGCGTGCTGGGGCTTCATCTGCCTCCACCGAGAGTTGCACAGCCCCAACTTCACGCTTGAAGACGCTACGTGGCTTGACGCCTTGGCACCGATCATGGCAGCGGGCCTCCGTGCTTCGCTTCTTTCTCAGGCAGCCGCGACCGGATCGGAAGAGACGGGCGTCATTGTTCTCGGGCCAGACCTCTCCGTCGTCGCGATGTCTGGCGGTGCGGAACGCTGGCTAGCCGAAGTTTCCGACGCTGATTGGCCGGCGCAGCGCGAGCTTCCCTCAGTTGTACTGGGCGTCGCTGCGCAACTGCAGGCTCAAGATTCGGGACGTCGGTCCACCGAATCGACCGGCGCCCGTCTCCGTACGCGCAGTGGAGTTTGGCTAATGGTCCGTGGATCAAGCCTTTCAGGCGTTGAAGTCCATGGCCAAATCGCCATCGTCCTCGCACCGGCAGCACCGATAGAGATGGCTTCGATGATCATGCAGGCTTACGACCTTACCCAGCGCGAGCGCGAGGTCACCGGGCTGGTCCTTCAGGGAACGTCTACCAAAGAGGTTGGTGCAGCGCTGCGAATCAGCGGTTCCACTGTCCAGCAGCACCTGAAGTCGATCTTCGACAAGACGGGCGTCCGTAGCCGCAGAGAACTAGCTGCCCAGATCTTCGCCAGCCAATATCAACCGCGGCTGCGACGCGGTCGCCCTGTGGGTCGGACCGGCTGGTTCAGCGACTAATCGAGCGGGCTTCTTCCAGAACCTCCTTCACCACTACGGCCGGTTGTGCTCCACCTCACGTGCACTGTCGAGTAGTCGGGCAACTATTGCAGAACCGCTGCACCAGTCCTTGAGTACCGGCGCCGGCACCCGTTGCAATTCGGATTTTTGGTCGGGGGCCCGGGATTTGAACCCGGGGCCTCACGGTCCCGAACCGTAATAGCGCCCGGTTCGGGGCGAGTCGCCAGAGGCCGTTTGAGTTCACCGCGTCCGCGGCCTTAGTCCGCCAGGTGCCGCTACGTGCCGGCGGATACCGCCTGGGTTGCTACACGCGTTGCTACACGATTTGGGCGACATCCGTGCCTGCGGCCAGAACGAAGGGCACAAATGGCAGCGCTGAGGTGCGCGGTTGAACTCGACGGAGTTTCTGAACCCCACAGGGCATTGTCGAGGCGCGCCGCCGTCCGTGTTGACCGGGTCGGGCTCAGAGAAAGTCGGTATCAGTGACAGGCACGAGATCACGCAAACGGTCAATTGCCTTTCCTGATACTTCCGCGGCCGAGGTGGCTTGAACCGCACACACGCCGATCCGCATCTTCGCCGCCCCCGCCACCGGCTGTAGGAGGGCAAAAGTCCGACCAGGCCCTGCAGATTGACTTTTGCCCCCCACACCGCAACGACCCGACTGTGACGTCACCTATTTGATCCACATTGCTGTAACGAATGCTAGTGGCGAATTACAACGTATCTTCGTTGACACTCATTGGCGAGCCGTCACGTAAACCCGGTGCACCCATCCTTCGGAGCCATGATGCGTCTCCTTCTCTATATGCATGTCTATCTTCTCGGCCACGCGACACGACGGGACGTTCTCTGGCCTCACTAGCGCGATAAGGCGTTTGAGTCCCAGCTCGCCGAAGGCGTAATCGCGGCAAGCCAAAGCAGCCTCCGTAGCGATGCCGCGATTCTGATAGGCGGGATGGACGTGCCATCCGAGTTCAATCTCTTTGGTCCCATCGACCATCTGCACGGTAGGGCCGCAGTCACCAATGAACGCTGCGGTGTCCTGAATTTCAATGGCCCAAAGCCCCAAGCCATCTGATTCGTACCGCTGGAGCTGGCGGTCGATCCAGGTCTCGCACTCGGCTGGCGAGAACGGATGAGGGTAGAAACGCATCGAGTAAGGGTCGCCAAGCACGGGCAATAGAAATTCGAGGTCATCGCGACGATACTCGCGAAGCGCCAGTCGCTTGGTTTTCAGGATGGTCACGCTGTTGGGTGCTCCATTGCGCCAGACTGGCTGAACGATTCGACGACGACGCGACCGTAGCACTCAGATGTTGTCGACGCCACGGGTCGCCCGGTGCAGTGACGCAGCGTGTCTCATCTGGTCAATGACCGCTTCGCCGAATGCCTGGTGGCGAATCACAACGTATAGGTGCATACC
>DATCPU010000100.1:0-4089 GCA_036569925.1 Candidatus Dormiibacterota bacterium | reverse complement strand
GGCAGGACGCGCTCAGCCACAGTGCTGACGATCTGCGAGTACGCGTCCAGCGCCTCCCGCTCGGCCGGTGCTACGGCTACTCCGTTGTTCATCGAGTTACAAGATTACGACGTAACAGACACGGAAATGCAAGCCTATTTTCCAGGCTGGAAGTCTGCCAGCCGGCGCAGCTCGATCACCCTTTGCCTGAGGTCATGCTCGGCTTCCAGAGGCGTGTCGATCTCCTGGCGTTCGCGATGCCACCGCTCCATCGCCAGGTCCAACTGAGCCGTTTGCAGCCGGGCGAGCGCGAAGTAGGCGTGGAAGCCTCGCCGAGTCAAGGCCTGCATGCGTTGGCCCAGGCGCTGCCATGGGTTCGCAAGGATGAGAACCTCTGGCGGCAGAATCGCGCCGGCGCCTTCGGTGGCCTCGTTTTGCATTTGCTCCCTCAGCGCCTGGCCTTCATATCGGAGGCCTGACAGGAGCAGGGCGATGACGAGCGCAGTGAAAGGCCCGGTCATGATCAGGGTCCGAAGGTGGATCTCGACAAGCCCCAGCGTGGAGCTCTCGATCGGAAAGAACTGGACCCAGGCGTCCCACGAGAAGTGGGCAGCAATCGCGATCAAGAATCCGCTGGCCACTGCGATGACCTGCTGACGGCGGCTGTGGAGCTGGCGTGCGATGCCGATGCCCGCGCCGATCAACGCCGTATATGTCGCGTGGCCGAAGAAGAGACCAAGCACCTGGCGTGAGTACCACTGGAAGCCTGCCGCGTATCCACCCACGCCATCGGGGCTGAAGATGGCGTAGAGGTTGGTCATGTACGCGACCGACTCCAAAAAGTTGAAGCCAAGCCCAACCGCGGCGCCGTACACAATGCCGTCGACCACATCGTCGAACTCATTGCGCATGACGAGGAAGAGCAGCAGCACGGCGACTCCCTTGGCGAGCTCTTCGAGCAAGCCGGCGGAGAACGCGGTCGAGGCATCGAGACCGGGACCAGGGACGAGCAAGCGCTCAGCGATCGCCGACCACAGGCTCTCGCCCCAGATGACCATGCTGGTCGCGACGATGGCGCCCCATACGAAGGCCACGAGCACCAGGCGCCAGGGCTCTTTTTCATTTCGATCGAGCCGCCTCACGACGAAAAGGCCGAAGGCTGTTGTTGGCACACAGGCAGCCGCGCAGATTGCGGCGACCGATGGACCTGCAGAGCCGGTGAACACATAGAGGTCGATCACAAGCAGCCAGAGCAACACGGCGAGTCCGAGGAGCACGCCGGCGCGGATGAAGTGGCGTCTTCGAACGGCTGGATCTCTGTCGAAGGCTCGGACTCCAATGAAGGTTCCAAGCGCAACGAGTCCCACCGCCAGGAGCCCATAGAGCGCGGTGCGCCCGGGGATCGTGTCGAAGAAGACGTAATCGAGAACGGAGCTCGCGACGAGCACGATCACCACGATCGCCGTGACGGCAAGCGCCACCCCATAACGCGCGGGCCGGCCACGAGGCCGTGGGTTGGCGGCGCGGACGGGCGCGATCGAGCTCACGATCGTTCGACGAGGACTATTCGGCGTGCGATGACCTCGACCGGGATGCCGTTGGCCCACCGCTCGACCACGAATATGTACTGGCCTGGCAGGTTGTGTTTCAAGTGCGTGGGCAGCGCGATGGGGACAATCGGCTGGTTTTCCAGTTGCGCCGGCGTGCCGGGGCCAACGCTCCCCACTATCGATTCGAGGTTGTCATACCAGCGCGCGTCGACTGTGACGTTGGGCGGCAGCGATTTCCAATCGACGACAGCCGCGAAGAGCTGGGTGCGGGTGAAGGTGCTGCGCTCCGCGCCGAAGGTCTTGTTGGTGGCAGCGTCGTACTGGTAGACGCCCGTGATCGTGGCCGTGATGCCTGTTTGCTGGCCGGGCGGCTCGAAGTAGAAAAACTCTGTCAGCCCAGCCGCCAGGATGAGGATGGCGACAATGTCGAAGATCAGAAGGGTTCGGTAGAGGGTCCGGACGGGGTCGTAGACGCGCACCGTCGCCAGTCTATCGAGCGCTACGGCGTGATCAACACCACATCGACGCGGGTGCCCGCTTCAACTTCCAACTGCTTCACCATGATGGCGATCAGCGCGTCCGCCTTTGTCTCCGGCAGGTCACCTTCGATGGTGACTTGCCAGCCGGGGTCCTCGATGGAGAATGAGACCTCCACGCCTTCGACTGCAATCCGCAGGTCGCCCGAGCCGGGGCACACTTTGGCGTCCCATCCCCGCGGCAGCATAACTGCGGCCAGCCGGCTGGAGGGAATCGGAATCCAACCGGAACCATCGGCCGCCTTCAACAGGTACTCGCGCACCCAACCAACAGTAATCCCTCTCCGGATGGGCGCGCCACGTGCGCGAAGATGATCGTGATGAAGCTTGAGTTCACCTTTTCCGTGGGTCAGAGCGAACCCCACGTGGTCCATTTCTCATTTGATCAGGCTTGGGGTTTCCTCATCATCAGCGTCGATGGAAAGCCGGTAATCAAGGACTGGCGGCTCATCTCTTTCAGTTTGAGCAAGCAGTACCGTTTCACAGTCGGTGAGAAAGAGCGGCATGACGTCGTGATCATCAAGGAACGCAAACTGGTCGCGGCCGCGGTCAGATCACAGGTGTGCCGGGTCTTCATCGATGGCACTTTTGCAGGTGAGTACGGCAGTCAGCCACCTTTGTCGTAGGACCACGTCTGCAGAGATTGACTAACGCTCAGGTGGTCACGTTCTTGGTGCGGCGGAGAGGAGTTGAACCTCCACGTCCTTGCGGACACTAGCTCCTGAAGCTTCGTCCTTCCTAACCAGGCCGTTATTGAATTGGCGAGCATCATGGAGCAGCCCGGCTGAACGCGCAAGCCTATTTACAAAGGCTAGTGGCCTGGATGGCCTGGGCGAGGAGGCGCCGTCGATCCCTTAGTGGTGAATCGAGTGCTCAGCTATGGCCTCGATGTGTTGCATGGTGATCCCGTCTCTTTGCTCACGCGCCAGAGGGTGCTCGGTGGGTTCCAATTCCACGATTGGACGCTCACCAACCGGCCGCGTGTGAAGGCGGCCCTTGAGCAAAAACGTCGACGAGGGATAGGTCGGTAGGGCTGAGCAGACGTAGCAGAAGTAGTCGGGCTCGTTCTCTCGACCTGGCGCGGTCCAGAGTTCGCCCACGCGCTCATAGTTCTGCCGGCTGAGCGATACCCAGACCCCCCATTCAAAAATTGGCTCTGGCCCATCAATCACAGGCAACAGGATCCGTGCTCGCACAAAGAAGTCCTTTCCGTCAATCTCGCACTGCTCTTCGCCAAGTATTGCCCTGGTGGAACGCTCGTTGGCGGGGATTCCCTCGTGCGCCTCACCGCATCGAGAGCATGTCCAGGTCACCGAAAATGCCTACCCCATGTCCAGACGGTTGGATGACAGCAGCTACGCCGCGACCGTTACCTGAAGGAGTTGCGGGTGTTCCTTTTCTTCGGGTATGGGCTCGCCTGAGGCAACGAGATCCTCCAAGTAGAGAGCGATCGCCTCCTCAGCGTGGGCGACGCACTCCTCGATGGATTCACCTTGCGTGATGCATCCGGGCAGAGCAGGCACGGTTACGGTGTACCCGCCTTCCGGGTCAGGGTCGACAACAATCGAGTAGGTACGCATTCCGCTCCTAATTACAGCAGACCCCTGAGCTGCTCGGCGTCGATTCCGGCTTGATCGAGGATCGACAGAAGGGTCTTCGGCTTGAGGATCCCGCCGGCATGAACCGGCACGACTACCCGTCCGGGCCGGTTTTCGTGGTGGAGCATGACGTGGCTTCCACGTCTTCGCACCTCGCGCCAACCGGCCTTGCGGAGGGCGCGCAGAGCTTCGTCGCCGGTGATGCGAGGGAGTCGAGGCATTCGCTGCAGACCCTACCGTGATGGCCCGTCCGACCTCAATTCTGGTTTTTGGCGGTCCTCTGTTAGGGGACGCGGACCGCCTTGCCGGAGGCGTCGACCGACTTCCCGCGCCCGCTGGCCACGATGCGGCACAGGCCCGGCCAGCCGCCCGGAACCAGCTGCGGTTCCAAGTTGCCCTTGGAGCGCCGTGCGTCCGCGCACGGAG
>DATCPU010000099.1:0-27129 GCA_036569925.1 Candidatus Dormiibacterota bacterium | reverse complement strand
AACCTGTACTGGAAGTACCAGACGGCTCCAGGGCGCACTGCGGGGACGGTTGAGACCAAGGACGTCGACTTCGGAGATTGAAGTTGGAGCGCGGCGGGCGCCAGAGGCGCCCGATAAATCAATAGACGTCTCCCGCGACCGAGCCTGAGCACCGAAAGGCGAGGTGGAGCGGGAGACGGGCTTCGAACCCGCTACCTCGACCTTGGCAAGGTCGCGCTCTACCAAGTGAGCTACTCCCGCTCGGCGAAAGAGGCGGCTGCGCCGGCGCTCCGCCGGGCCCGCCGCGGCTGTCGGAAGAGCAATGATACCCCGCCGACCGACCCCGACCCCTCGGTCGGCCTCCTCCCCGCTCTCGCGGGCCGCGGCAGCGACCAAGTGTGCCCGAATGGCTGCATGGCCGGCCGAGGAATGGACCAAAAGTGCCCAATTGGCTGGCGTGGCGGCCCCCCGGCCTGCGCTCAGCGGCCCGCCTTTTGCCTGGGCTCCGCCTCGAAGATCTCCTCGATCCGCCTCTTGAAAGTCTGCGCGAGCGAGAAGGCCAGCGGCAGGCTCGGGTCGTACTTGCCCGTCTCGATCGCGTTCACCGTCTGACGCGACACTCCCAAGCGCTGCGCCAGGTCCGCCTGCGACCAATCCAGCTCAGCGCGCAGGACTCGCAGCCGGTTCTTCACCGGTACCGGAACGTGAAGAAGGCTGCGCCCATGGCCCACAGGATCGCGATGAGGGGAAGGATGTACGTCCAGTCGAGATGCGGCATGCCGACCCCCTCCAGGAAACCGTACGTGAAGGTCAGCAAGGCGGTGCCCGCCAAGGCGAATCCGCCGGCTTCGGTTTGGATCCGCTTTTGCAATTCATCGAGCTGCGCGAGCCGCCGCACGAAAAGGAACACCACCAGGGCCGCGGGTAGAACTGGCAGGATGGCCACCACGTAGCGCCACGACGCTTGCGGGTTGCCGCGCAGGACCGTGACCGACCCGATCAGCAACATCATGTAGGCCACGAGGGCCAGCCCAATCTGTATCTGCGAGCGATAGGTGACCCAGGTCGATTGCACCTGCATCGCGGGTGGCGTCGGGCCGGAAATACCGGCGACCTTAGGCGGGATGTTCGACTCCGTCCGCATGAACGGCGACGCGGGGTGGGTGTAAAGCGGCTCGACCGGAGTTTGAGTCGGGTTGTGCTCGGGAGGCGTGTCACTCATGTCCGCCACTGTAAAGCCTACTTGCCAGAATGTCAAGTTTCCTTGTCTATCGGAAAGTGAGAGCTAGTCGGTTTCGGCCGGATCGCCGCTCTGCGTCCCACCGGGGTCCCCGTTGTTGGCATGCCCGCTCTTGCCATGCCCGTTCTTGCCATGGCCCTGGTTGCCGTGTTGCGGCTTGGATTTTTGGGAACCGTTGCCCTGCTCGCCTGGCTGGCTCGCAGTGGTGGTTGACGCCAGCCTATCGAAGTGATGGGCCACAGCCGCTCCGGCCAAACCGCCAACCAACAGGGCGGACGCGACCACGAGGAGGCCGAAGCTGCCGAGGCGGTTGAGGAGGGTTGTCACCAGGTCACTACCCCCTATCAACGCTCGATGCGCCACAGCGGGTCGTCGCGATTAACATCTGCGCCGTGGGGAGATTCCGAAGCCTCGCGATCGCGTGCGTGGCCGTCGCCGCTGTTGGTGCATGCGGGCCCTTCTGCCTGTCCGGCAAGGTCACCCTGAGCAACGTGCACGTCGACTCCACCTACAAGTGCCCAAACCCTGCGAAAGACCTGCCTTACACCGTGCATGGCAGCCTGGACCTCGACAACTCGACAAGCAAAGACCTCACCATCAAGACGATGTCCAACGCCGGAGTGCTGATCGACGTGCATGGCGCATGGAACATCGGCTCGGTGGGCCAGAAGTACGACGAAACGATCGACACGTTCTCGCCCAAGAGCGTCAAGTCCGGCAACAAGGCCACGATCAAGTTCACCATTCCTTTCAACTGCACCAACTCGGGGCCGTCCGAGAGCACCTTCGGCGACTTCGACCTGAAGATCTCACTGGTCAGCAGCGCGGGCACCTTCACCACCGGCCCCGTCAAGCACCGGCTGGTCATCACCTGACGATGAGCCCGATGGAAGGCGGCGCAATGCCTAAGCCGAGCGATCAGGCGAAAGCCGCCTTCACCCAGCTCGTGCCCGGCGGTCCGACAGTGACGCTCCGCCCGATGTTCGGAAACCTTGCCGCTTTCGTGAACGGCAATATGTTTGCAGGGCTTTTCGGGGAGGACCTCTTCGTCAGGCTGCCGGACGCCGAGAGTGCCAGCATTCGAAAGCAAGGCGGCCGAGACTTTGCTCCCATGGCAGGTAGACCGATGAAGGGCTACGTCACCGTGCCGAGCACGTGGCGTACCAAGCCTGCGCCTGCAAAAGCCTGGATCGTGACCGCGCTCGACATCACAGGCCGAATGCCGCCGAAGGTGAAGAAAGCAGCCGCCAGGAAACCCGCCAAAACCCAGTAGGCGGCGCTAGCGCTTCGGCTTGCTCTTGGCCTTTCCGTCGGTCCGCGGCGGCTGGGACTCTTTCCCGACCTCGGCGACACCGGCTTCTGCCGCCGACTCGGGGGCGGGGGCCGCAGGCGGCTCCGGCGCCGAGTTATATGCATCGGGCTGGGGGCCCATCGACACATTGCCGCTGAAGGTCGCGCCATCCTGGATCACCAGTCGTGCAACGCGCACGTCGCCCGTCAGCGATCCCGAGCGCGCGACGACCAGTCGCTTACGCGCGGTGACCGGTCCGCTGACGCTGCCTCGGATGTTGATGTCACCGCCGGCCAGCGATGCATTGACCTTGGCCGCGTCGTCGACCTCAACGTCCCCGGTGGCGTGAATCTCGCCTTGAACGGTGCCGCCGAGGCGCACATCGCCATCGATGTGAAGCTCGCCGATCAGACGGTCGTTCGGGCCAAGCGTGATCCCACCCCGCTGGGCGCTGGCGCTGGTGTCCGGCGGCGTCTGATCCGCCGACCTGGGAATCCTAACCCCCGGAGCCCTGGTGCTCAAAATCGCCCATCCTCACGCGGCCGTTCAAGCTGGCGCCATCCTCGATCTGGAGCCGGCGCACTGACACGTCGCCACTCAGCTTTGCGTTCTTCCCGAGCACGAGCTTGTCGCGTGCGTTCAGGGAACCTTCGACGTCGCCCTTGATGGTGACATTGGACGCCTCAAGCAGAGCCTTCACCTTGGCGCCTGAAGCCACCTCGATGTTGCCGCTCACTCGAAGCTCGCCTTCCGCGCGGCCGTCCACGTGGACGTGGCCGTCGTAGGTGAGCTTGCCCTCCAGGCTGTCATTCGGCCCCATCGTGAACCGACGAAGCCCGTCTTTCTTGTCTTGGGCAGCCTCGATAGGCGTGCTCTCTGCGACTGCCTCCTGTACGTCCATGAACTCAAATCACCCCCGATTGGATTAGGCCTTCGGAGCCACCGAAGCCGAGCCCACAGGTTACTGCAGGACGGGTGCCGCCAGCGGCCCCTAACCGAAACGTTGCCAGGCTACCGAGGGTTGCTAGGTGGCTCGATCCTCGATCTCCCAGGCGTGATCCAGCACGTGCCACGCCATGCGGCGAGCGGCGTACCGGGCGGGCCAACCCCGCTCGGTGACGCGCTTGGTGCCGCTCCGCAGTCCGGCGACGATTTCATTCCTGAACTCGCGCAATGCCGCCGCATCGCCAGGGTCGGGCTGTTGCAAGCGCAGACCGAGCTTCCGGGCGTACATGGTCTCCGCACCCAGCACGTGGTCGACGATGGCGTCACGATCCCGACCGCCCCCGCGCGGCCCTTTCCGCAGCGAAGTGGGAGCCGTTTCGACCACGCGATCCAGGACGGTCCACGACGCCGCTACGAGCGCCGACAACCTCCCCGCCTCCTTCTTCGTAAGTCGCTTCGACTCGCTTTTCGCGATGGCACCCGGCGCGCCGAACTCCGTGGTCGCATCGCCTGGCAGGCGCTCGACGACCTCGAAGCCAGTGCCAGGGGCGAATGCGATACGCGCAGCCTTGGCCACCTGCGCATACCTGGGCGTTGCCGCAGCGAGCGCGTCGAGCGCCAATTTTTCATCCTTGCCAGAGCGTGTCCAGCCCGGCCAATCGGCGGCCGAGGCGAAGACGCGGCGCTTGCCGACCTCGAGGTAGACCCGCGTCACGTCTTGACCTCCGTCAGCGTGTTGGCGGCAAGGTCGTACAGAAAGCCACGGATCTTGTCACGGTGAGCGAGGTGCAGATCAAGGCGCAGACGGCCGACGTCTTGCGATACCGCCGCGATCGGATCTTCGAAGACGTTCAGCGCCTCATCGAAGCGGTGGCCGGTCGCGGCCGCGATTTTGTCTGCAAGCTCTTTCTGCTTGAAACGGCCCATCAGACATTCCGTGTGATGGATGACCATGATCTCGCGCGTGCCGGCGACCGCTTGCGAAAGCGCCAACGCGTGGCGCGCGTCGTCCGTGACGCGGCCCCCGGCATTACGGATGACATGGGCGTCGCCGGGGCGCAGACCCAGCAGCGCGCTGACGTCGACACGCGCGTCCATGCATGTCAACACGGCGAGCTTCTGAACTGGCTCGACGATACGCGCGGCGCTGCCTAGGTAGTGAAGTCGCGTGTTCATGACAACGCGGTCGATGGCGTCCACTACGAGTAATCTCGCTGTCCTGACGTCATCTCGGCACGCTCCCTGTACGGCCCGCGAGCTTCGGCTTCTTGCGAGCGGCGGTAGCGCTTCTCGGCCTCCGCATGGTCGCCCCTCATCTCGGCCACGCGCGCGAACGCCCTCCACGTCCAACCGGCCAGCTGGCGCTCACCGAGCTCCTCCGAGGCACGAATCGCATAGCGAAGGTCGTCCTCGGCCTCGTCGTACCGGCCGAGCTCCCGCTTTGAGATCCCGCGCTCGGCACGTGCGTCAGCGAGCTCCCATCGAGCCCCCAGCTCGCCGAAGATCTTGATGCCCTTGTCGAGCGAGACTACTGACTCATCGAAACGGCCCAGGTCCTCGAAGACCCGGCCCTTCTGCACGGCGGTGACTGCGACGCTGAACTGATCGCCGGTCTCGTGGGCCAGCAAGCTCGCCTCCTCGATCAGCCTCATGGCCTCATCGAAGTTCTTCTGCTCCATCTGGTTGATCGATAGCGACGTCAGGGCGCGCACGCGAGCCCACCGATCCTTGGTGCCGGCGAGCGCCAGGGCCCGTCGCCAGATCACCTCCGCTTGGTCGAATCGGTCGCGAGTCCACGGCACCCAACCGGCGAAGAGGAGGGTGCGTGTGATTGCGAAATCGTCGCCAAGCTTTTCCGCTGCGGTCAACGAGCGATCGAGCAGCGTTTCCGCCTTGTCCAGGTCGGCCTCCACGTTGATGGCGATGTCCCCCAGGAATCTGAGGGCGTGCGCGAGCGCGAACGCGTCATCGTGCACCGTGGCGAGGGCCACCGAACGTTCAAGCGCCGCGGTGGCGGCTGGGTACTCGCCGAGCCAATAGTGGGCCTCTCCAAGCCCAGCGAGCACGCGCGCCTCACGGACCCCCCACTTGCCGTCCGGCCCCGACATACCCAGCGACCGATCGTAGAAGTCGATAGCGGAGCGGCTCTCCATTCGTCTCCTGGCTCGGTCTCCTGCCACCAGCAAGCCATCGGCTGCTCGCTCGGTTGCGGCGTGGTCGTTGGGATTGAGGTCGCGGGCGGCGAGCGCCGCAAGCTCCAGATGCTCAGCGGCCCACGACGGATGGCCTGTAGCCAGCAGGTTCTGCGCCACGATTTCGTGCAGCCTAAAACGCTCGCGTTTGGGAAGGCTCGCGTAAGCGACCTCGCGGAGTGTGGCATGCCGCATCCGCCAGAGCGGCTCGGTCCTGCCCTCGTCGCGCACGATGATCTCGCTGTCTTCGAGCAGCTGCAGCTCTTCGAGCTTCGGCGCCTTGTCGACCAGGGCAAGCTCGGTCATGTCGAACGAGTAGAGGAAAATTGACGCGCGCCGCGCAAGGTCGCGAAGGCGCGAAGGCAGCGCATCCAGCCTGGCCGCCACGACGGCCTGGACTGTCGGCGGGAGGTTCGCTGCGCCTCGCACCGGCGCCGTGCCTGCCTCGTTCACGAGCATGCCTGTCGTCTCGATGATGAAGTAGGGATTTCCACCAGCGCGCTCTGCTATCGCGGCCGACTCGAGGTCGTCGATCTGGTCGCCGCCGGCCGCGCGGACGAGCTCCATCGACTCCTCGCTCGACAACGGGTCGAGGTGGACAAGCACCGCGTTTCCGCTGCTCGTGCCCCACGAGGGCCGCGCTTCGAGGAGCTCGGGCCTCGCCAGCCCGACCACCAGGGAGCGCCGCGATCCGCGCGCGCTCTTGGCGCCGAGGCGCTCGATGAGGTCGAGCATCATGGGCCGGAGGGTATGGAGGTCCTCGAAAACCAGCACGACGATGCCCTTTTGCGCGAGGCCGTCCACAACAGCGATGAAGCCGGTCGTAACGTCGTGGACAAAGGCCGACTCCTCCCTATGCCCCGCGACTCCGAACAGCAGCCCCAGCCGTTCGGCAGTCGCCTCGACTGCAGCCGCCTCGACCGATCGCTCAGCCAGCGCGTGCAATCGCTGCACCGTCTTCTCGTGAGACTCGTCATCGCGAATCCCAGCCAGCTCGCCGACGATGGCAGCCGCCGGACCGAACGTTGCCGTGTCGGTGTACGAGCGCGAGCGACCGCGCGCCACCACGACGCCGGGATCGAGGCCGGCCACCAGCTCCGCGGCGAGACGGGACTTGCCGATGCCGGCTTCGCCGATGACGGTTACCAGCACCGGCCGCCCGGTCGTGGTTGCAAGGGCCAGGCTCTGGCGGAGGATCGCCTGCTCGCTCGCACGGCCGACGAACGCGATGGTTCGACGGACTGAGCGGACGGTTAACGTCTCGACTGGATACGAAGCCAGCTCGACCTCGAAGCCCTTCGCTCGAACCATCCGCCGGTGGCCGTACGAAACGGCCTCAGCCGTCAGCGCCCGGGTGGTCTGGCCGGCCAGGATCTGCCCCGGCCGGGCCGCCGACTGCAGCCGGGCGGCCATGTTCACGACGGGTCCCGTCACCAGGAGCTGGCCGGCAGGCCCAACTCCGGTCGCGGCCTCGCCCGACTCGATGCCGATCCTCACCTCGAGCGGGGCCGCCAGGCCTTCCGATCGGCCGAGTCGCCGAACCCGTTCGCGGATCGCCATGCCGGCCCGGACCGCCCTGATTGCGTCGTCCTCATGGACGTGCGGGAGGCCGAATACTGCCATCACCGCGTCGCCGATGAACTTCTCCGGCCGGCCCCGCAATGCCTGCAGCTCCTCGGTCGCTGCCTCGAAGAACCTGCCCATGATCTCCCGAGCCCGTTCGGGGTCGACTGACTGGGCCAGGCCTGTGGAGTCGACCATGTCGGCGAACAGGACGGTGACCATCTTGCGTTCCTGAGTGCCGAGGAGCGTGCCGACGACGGCCCCGCAGTTCGAGCAGAACCTCGCGCCTGGTTGAAGAGAATGTCCGCAGACCGCGCAAGGCATCGCCACAGCCGCCGAAACCGTGTCAGGAGACTTCTTTTTCGCCGCCTACCTCAAACCGAGCCGCGGTCGAGGGAGTCACGGCGAAGACGGTCGGCGGCCGCGCCGAGCACGGTGGACAGCAGCGAGTCGCTGGTCTTGATGGCATCGCGGAACTGGGCATGGCTCATGACCATGGCACGGGCTGGAGTGGTCGTGACGACGGTCGCGGTGGCCGGCCCGCGGTCAAGCATCCCGATCTCGCCGAAGAAATCGCCCGCGTGCAGCGAGGGGCGCGCCTTGCCGTCAACCTCGACTGCCGCCTCGCCATCGAGGAGCACGTAGAAGCAGTCCGAGGCGCTGCCCTGCTTGATCAGCGTGTGGTTCGCCTTGAGGCTCACCTCGTCGGTGCGGCTGGCGAGGAACTCCAGCTCCTTGCGTGTACATCGGGAGAACAGGGGCACGCGTCCCATCGCGTCTACCTTCGGATCGCTCATGCAATGGGAAAGATACCCCCGCCAAGCCGGCACGTAAACGGAGCTCCCGACCCCAGCGCACGACCATAAGTGCCCTTTTGGCCGTGCAATTTCGCAGCGCGCGGCCATTTGTGCCCTTTTGGTCGTCCAATTTCAGGGCCGAACGGCCGCGCCCGATGCTCTTACGATCATGGCGCCCATGACGCAGCTCAGCGAAAAGGCGCGCGCCAGCCTGCCGGACGGCGCGTTTGCCTACATCGATTCCACCGGCCGCCGGCGGCTGCCAATCAATGACGAGCCGCATGTCCGGAACGCTCTGGCGCGCTTCAACCAGACGACCTTTGAGGACGAGGCGGCTCGCGACCGCTCCCGTACCCGGCTGCTGAAGGCCGCCAAGAAGTACGGAATCGTGCCTGTCGGATTCATGACCGGCCAGCTTCGCACGCAAAGCTCGGCCGCCAAGCGCCTGGCGGTCGAGAACGAACAGATGCGAAGCGAAATCGGCGCTCGTGCCAGCGAAGTGCATTCGCTGCCGACCGGCTCGGTGACCTTCCTGCTCGCCGACATCGCCGACTCGACCGGCCTCGTCACGAGCCTCGGCGACGGCTATGGAAGCCTCCTGGCCGGCGTCAGACGCCTGCTCCGCGACGCCATTCGGGCATCGGGCGGGCGGGAGGTGGACGCTCGGGCTGACGAGATGTTCGCGGTGTTCGAGCAGCCGCGCCCGGCCATCGACGCTGCGCTTGCCATCCAGCGGCGCATGCGGTCGAACAGCTGGCCTGGCAGCCTTGTGGTGCTAGTCAGAGTCGGCCTTCACACCGGCCGGCCGACGTTGACCGACACCGGCTACGTCGGGCTTGCTGTGAATACCGCAGCTCGAGTCTGTTTCGCCGCTCACGGCGGCCAGATTCTCGTCTCCAGCTCGGTCAGGGAGGCGATCGCAGACCTGGAAGGCGTCGAAGCCGCTTTCAGGGACCTTGGCCGCCATCGGCTTCACGGCCTTTCAGAGCCGGTGGCGCTGCTTCAGCTCGAGGTGGCTGACCTGCCGATGGAGTTTCCACCCCCGCGGATCGGGATCAGCGATCCGGCAAGGCCTGCAGCGCGGCGACGGCCTGGTCGAGCCTAGAACGAGGCAGCCGGCCGCTCGCGACGGCAGCCTTGATCGCGTTGTACGTGGCGTCGGCGACAGAGAGGTCGTGGGCAATCATCACCATGTCTCCGCCGTTGACGAGTAACTCGACGGCCGCCTCCGGCGCCGGCGTGCTGTTGGTGATCGCGCCCATCTCCATGTCGTCGGAGATGATCGCGCCGTTGAACCCCAGATCAGACCTCAGCATCCGGATGGTGACCGGCGAGAGGTCCGCCGAATGGACGGAGTCGATCGCCGGGTAATAGAGGTGGCCCAGGAGGACAAAGTCGGTCCCCTGCGAGATCGCCGCTTTGAATGGCGGCCAATCGCGTGACTTCAGCGTGGCGAGGCTCTCGTCGATTCGTGGCAGCTGGGTTTCTGAGCTGACGCTGGTGTCGCCATGGCCGGGGAAATGCTTCGACGCAGAGAGCATGTGCGCGGCGTGGATGCCGTCGACCACTGCGCTAACCGCACTCGAAACGGGGGCTGGGCTCGTGCCGTAGCAGCGTCCCCACATGATCGAGGAAGGTCCGCTGCAGACATCGGACACCGGTCCGAGGTCGAGGTCGAAGCCCAGTGACTTGATCGCCGCCGCCATTTGTGTGGTTGCCGACTTTCCCGCCGGCATCGCATCGCACGGCACGGTGCTTATAGCGAGGCATACCTGTCCGCCTTCCTGGTCGGTGGCGGCGATGAGACGATGGCGATTCGTAGCGCGAATTGTCGCGATCAGCGATTTCATCGAGGCGGCGGTGGTCGCGTTGTGGTTCAGGTTCACGACCAGCAGGCCGCCGAACTGGCGCTGTTTCCAATCGGCAAGCACCGCGTTGGTGAGATTTCCTCGGAAGCCGACCATTATCACCGCGCCGATCTCCTCACTCAGAGTCAGGCCACCGGGTCCAGGCTGATCGGTTGGCGATGGCGAGGGCGCTGGAGAGGATGCCGACGCCGAGGGCTGGGTCGACGGCGTGGGTGTCGCGCTCGCGATCGGTCCGGGGCTGCCGCACGCAACGAGAACTGCCATGAGCAGGACCGGCACGAGTCGCTTGGGCATGGCGGTTCCTTTGTGCACATAGGTGAGAACGCAGGGTTCTACGAGAAAGCTACAAATTGGCCGATTGGTGCGGCCGATTGAGACAGAAAAAGTTGGAGCGGGTGATGGGAATCGAACCCACGTAAACAGCTTGGAAGGCTGCCGCACTACCATTGTGCTACACCCGCTTTGACGCTTTGCTGCCGGCCCATTGGGGCCGAAATCGTCCGGGCCGGCAATTAGAGTACCTAGACTTTCCACCACGGCCCGGTCGTCTAGTGGACTAGGACGCAGCCCTTTCAAGGCTGATATCGCGGGTTCGAATCCCGCCCGGGCTACCAAACTCCCGCCGATTCTGCACGTGTCGCGATCGGGCCGATTTGGTGGGCGGCGAGGGTTTCGAACCCCCGACCTCCAGCATGTCAAGCTGGCGCTCTTCCAACTGAGCTAGCCGCCCATGGCGGGAATGGGCACCGAGTGGACGCTTATTCTAGTTCCGATGCCGCCGCATATCGGTCAGCCCGTGCGCCGCATCGAGGATGAGCGTCTGATCACTGGACGCGGCCGGTACGCCGGGGATATCAAGCTCGAGGGGCTACTGCACATTGCCTTCGTGCGATCGCCGATGCCGCACGCGCGCATTGCGGCGATCGACACCTCTGCCGCCAAAACCATGCCAGGTGTGGTCGCTGTGTGGACCGCATCCGACCTGCCTGAGGTGGCGCCTGGGCTGAGCGATTTCGGGCCCACTGGGATCGTGCAGCGCGGGCGCCCGATCCTCACCACCGACGAGGTCAACTACGTCGGTGAGGCCTACGCAGTCGCGATTGCCGAAACCGAGTACCAGGCACGCGACGCAGCCGAAGCGATAGCCGGCGAGCTCGATCCTCTCCCTGGAGTTGGCGACGTGATGACCGCAACCGCGGAGGGCGCGCCGAGGGTCCACGCCGACATGGAGAGCAACATCGCGCAGTCGAGCTCGACGACCTTCGGAGACATCAAGGCGGCGTTCGCGGACGACTCAGTCACAGCGAAGATCACGCTGACCACGTCGCGGGTGCTGGGCATCGCGATGGAGCCACGCACCACGACCGTGAGCTATGAGGATGGCGGCCTTAAGGTCTGGACGTCAACCCAAAACATCTTCGGCGTCAGAAGCACCATCGCATCCATCGTCGGCCTGCCCGAGGAGAAGGTCCGCGTGCTCGCGGAGGATGTCGGTGGCGGATTCGGCGCCAAGGGCAGCGTCTTTCCGGAAGAGGTGCTCACGGCGCTGGCAGCGATGCGCCTCAAGCGCCCCGTGCGCTGGGTCGCAACGCGCAGCGAAGACGGCGCCACCACTGCCCAGGGCCATGGCTCCGTGATCGAGCTCGAGCTTTCGGCGTCGCCTGAGGGCAAGCTTCGCGGATTGCGCGGGCGCGTCATCCACGACATCGGCGCCTACTCTGCCTCGGGAGCGGGGCAGCCAGGAATCATCATCCCGCACATGGTCTCTGCATACGTTCTGCCGGCCATGGACATCGAAGCGGAGCTGGTCTACACCAACACTGTGCCTACCGGATTCATCAGGGGCGGCGGGCGACCGCTCGGCAATTACGGAATCGAGCGCGTCATCGACCGCCTTGCTCGCAAGCTCGGCATCGAGCCCACCACCCTCCGCAAGCGCAATCTGATCAAGCCGGAGCAGATCCCTTACACGACAGGCATTCCAGCCGGCCGCAGTGGATATGTCTACGACAGCGGCAACTATCCGCGGCTGCTCGAGCTCGCGCTGGACAAGCTTGCTTACGACAAGGGGCGCGACCGGGGTCGCGACGGCAAGCTCGTGGGCTACGGCGTGGCGTGCTGCGTCGAATCGACGTCGTTCGGACGCGGCGAGCCGGCGAAGCTGCGCATCGACAAGGACGGGACTGCAAGACTGTTCGTTGGCTCAACGCCGCAGGGCCAGGGCCATCAAACGATCGCCGCGCAGGTGGCAGCCGAACGGCTTGGTTGGCAGCTGGACAAGATCGTGGTTACGGCCGGTGACACGCAGCACGTTCCATTCGCCCTGCTGACCGCCGGCAGCAGGAGCGCTGTGATGATCGGCAACGCGACAGCTCGTGCGGCGACAGCCATGCGCAAGCGGTTGCTCGAGCGCGCCGGCGAGGTGCTCGAGGCTGATGTGCAGGACTTGCAGCTCGCCGAAGGGTTCATCGAGGTTCGCGGGGCCCCTGCCAAACGGGTGCCGGTCACCGACGTAGTGCCCGACGAGGGCATCGAGGTGCTCGAGAGCTTCGACCCCAGCCGGCCACTCACTTTTTCTAGCGGTTGCCACGCTGCGGTGGTCTCGGTCGACCCTGAGACAGGTCATGTCGATGTCCTGCGGTACGTGATAGTTCACGACACCGGCAAAGCGATCAACACCCGCCTCGTCGAAGGTCAGATGCACGGTGGCTACGCGCATGGGCTTGGGTACGCGCTTTACGAGGCGGCGCTGTACGAGCCCGATGGAAATTTCCGCAGCGCCAGCATGCTCGACTACACCATCGTGAGCACTGGTGAGCTGACCGTGCTCCCAGACCTCATCCACATCGATACGCCCACCGACACCAACGCCGAAGGGTTTAAGGGCGCCGGCGAAAGCGGGACGATTCCCGTCCCCGCCGCCATTGCCAACGCCGTCGAGGATGCGCTGCGCAAGCGCAACCCCGACCTCGTGGTCGATCGCCTGCCGATCACTCCCGATCGGATCGTCGAGATGCTCGACCCTGGGAACTGAACCGCCACTCGGGACGCCTTCGCATCGCCCCGACCTTCCCTCCAAAGGGGAATGGGTCTCGTCGGTCGACTGGAAGCGCAACCTCGCGGCGCTCTGGTTCGCCGAGTTCACAGCCATCTTCGGGTTCAGCTTCGCCTTCCCCTTCCTCTCGATCTTCATGTCGCAGGACCTGGGCGTCCATGCCGGCCGCGACCTCGACCTCTGGACCGCGGCTGCGGGCAGCGTCTCCGGCCTCTCGATGGGCATCGCCAGCCCCGTCTGGGGCATTCTGGGCGATCGATTCGGCCGCAAGCCGATGTTGCTCCGCTCCATGCTCGGAGGCGCGATCACCGTCGGCCTGATCTATTTCGTCCAGACCCCCGAGCAGCTCGTGGTCCTTCGCTTCCTGCAGGGTGCGGCCAGCGGGACCGTGGCCGCTGCGACCGCCCTCGTCGCAGTCGAGACCCCGCGCAACCGCGTCGGCTGGGCGCTGGGTGTCGTCACGTCGGGAGTCGCCCTGGGCAGCGCCATCGGACCCGTCGTCGGCGGCCTGGCGGCAGCGCTGCTCGGCCTGCGGCTGGTTTTTCTTGGGAGCGGCGTCCTCCTGTTGCTCTCGACGATTCCAGTCTTCCTTGTAGTGCGTGAGAGCCCCCTGCGCCGTCGCGATCCAAAGCGGCTCAGCACGCTCGGACTGATCGACCAACGACCTGGCGCACGGCGAGCGCTCGCGGGTCTAATTGGAGCGCAGGGTCTGACCAGCGTCGCCAACAGCGCGACCCAGATCCTCGTGGTGTTGAGGCTGCTCGAGATGGCGGGCGGCCAAGCTGTGGCTGCGATCACTGGGGTTGCGTTCGGGCTGGCGGGAATCGCAACCAGCGGGGCCGCCATCTTTTACACGGTGGTGACGAAACGCATCGGTTACGTGCGCACGACAGTCCTCGCCGCGGTCCTCATGTCTGTGGCGATCGCTTTGATTGCGATGGCACCCTGGGTTGCGGTCGTGGTCGGCGCGGTCGCGTTAAACGGCCTGTTGAGTGGTGTGATCATCCCCGCCACGGCGAGCATGATCGGCCTCGAGACCCCGAGCGAGGCGCAGAGCACCGTCTTCGGAATCAACGCCAGCTCGGTCGCCTTTGGCTTCTGCTTGGGACCTCTTGTCGCAGGCGGGGTGGCGGCCACTGAGGGGGTGCCGGCGGCCATTGGAGTGGTCGCGGTCATCTCTCTGGGCGTGGCGTTGCTGCTGGCGGTCGGCACGCGCGAGCCAGCGCGGTAAAGCGGGTCCTCCGTATCGTGATCCCGGTGACACGGCTGGGTTTGGCGGCGGCGTTGGTTGCCCTGTGCGCCTGTGGATCGACTGACGCCGGCATCCCTCTGATCTCGCCGCCCCCAGGCTGCGACAATGAGATCAGGACCTGCATGGACCAGAGAACGACTCCCCCGCCCACTGTGATCGACCTCACGAAGAAGTACACCGCGACGGTGCACACCACTCGCGGCGACTTCGTCATCGCGCTTGTGGATCCGAAGATCGCGCCCCAGACGGTCAACAACTTCGTTTACCTCTCGCAGAACCACTATTACGACGGCTTGAAATTTCACCGAGTTGTGCCCGGCTTCGTCGTTCAGGGTGGTGACCCACTCGGCAACGGGACCGGTGGTCCTGCGTACAAGCTGCCCGATGAGACAAATCCCTCCAAGTGGCCTCGCGGTACGGCAGGCATGGCCTCCAGCTCGGCGGGCGTCAGCGGATCCCAGTTCTTCATCACCATCGGCGACGCGCCCTTTCTGGCCACCGGTGGCGTCTACAACCACTTCGGCCAGGTCACCTCGGGTATGGATGTCCTCGACAAGATCCAGCAGGGCGACAAGATGACCTCCATCGATATCGCGGCCTCGTGAGGGGGGCGTTTCTAGCAGTCCTCGCGGTGACCGCTCTGGCGGCAGCGGCGTGCGGCTACGCTGATCCCTACGTGACGAGCGGTCCCGTTGCGAATGAGAGCCCGGTTCCGCTGCCGTCGCCGAGCCCATCCCCGGGTGTCGACGACTTCAATGCGGGCGCGGGCCTGCCGGTGACTACCTACCCGGATGGGCTCCAGATCATCGACCTGAAGGTGGGCAGCGGCGCCCTCGCTGTGAGCGGCAAGCAGCTGAGCATGCAGTACACCGGTTGGCTCACCAGCGGGCCTCCGCCCTTTGACTCGAGCCGGCAAGCAGGCCGGACGGCTTTCGTGTTCACTCTCGGCGCGGGACAGGTGATCCCGGGTTGGGACGAAGGGCTCCAGGGAATGAAGGTGGGCGGCAAGCGCAAGCTGATCATCCCTCCGGACCTGGCATATGGCCCGAACGGCCAGACCGATCCCAACACGGGCGCCACAGTGATCCCGCCCAACGCCACCCTGGTATTCGAGGTGGAGCTCCTCAAGGTCGAGAAAGCACCGCCGCCCTCGCCCTCGCCCTCGCCGTCACCGAGCCCAAGCCCAAGCCCGACGCCAAGCAAAACCCCCTAAGGAAACTGGCCATTCGGGCACAAATGGCCCGTCTCGGGCGATGGACATGGCCAAAAGGGCACAAATGGTCGGGGTTTACGAGCCCGCTAACCGCGCTTACGTAACGGTGAGTGTTCCCTTCATGCCCGAGGCTTCGTGACCTGGCTGGTCGCAGAAGATCGTGTACGTCCCCGCCGCGATGTTGTCGACGGTCAACACAGTGCTGTCCCCCGCTGACACCAGCTCGCTCTTGCCGATTATTTTGCCGCTGCTGTCCCGAATGACCATGTCGTGCGACGTTCCATTGCCGTCGTTGACCACGTAGAACACGACCTTTCCGGCCGGGAGCTGAATGTCGCCGGGAGTGAACTTGAACTCTGTCATCGACACCTTGGTCGAGCCGGCAGGTTGTCCCGTCGCGGCGCCGCCGCCACATCCAGCGAGAAGAGCGACTGCGGCCACCGCAACGACCAAAGCCCTCATAGCTGGTAGGCGACGCCTACATAAAGGATGAGGAACAGGAAGAACCACACGACATCGACGAAGTGCCAGTAGAGGGTCACCGCGGCGACCCCCACGTGGTGCTGAGAGTTGAATTGCCCTTTGGCTGCTCGATAGAGGATCAACGTGAGCAGGATGAGCCCGCCAAGGACGTGCGCTCCGTGGAAGCCGGTCATGATGAAAAAGGCGCTGGCAAACGGGTTGACCTGAAGGCTCAGGCCGCGCGAGAAGGCGTTGATGAACTCGTATAGCTGACCGAACTCGAAAGCCAGGCCCAGCAGGATCGTCGCCGTCCATAGGATGAAGAACCGGCGCCGGTTGTCGTGCCCTAGAGCGTCGGCCGCGAAGTGGCAGGTGAAGGCGCTCGAGAACAGGACGACCGTGTTGATGATCGGGATCGGCGCAACGGCGACGTAGAACTCCTTGGCGCCGGCGGGCGGCGTAGGCGGCCAGGTGTTGTGGGACCCGAACAGATAGAAGTACATCGCGAACAGGCTCCCGAAGAACATCACCTCGGAGGCCAGGAAGATGTACATGCCCATCATGCCGGGCTTGATCGCCGGGTATTCGGGAGCCGGTTCGTGCGCCGGCGGATGCTGCATCGTGGCCACCGCCATCAGTGATGCACCTCCGCGCCCGGCTCGAGGGCGTCAGCCGGATACATCTTCACGTCCTCGACCAGCACCCATCCGGCGACGCCATAGAGGAAGATCACGCCGCCGACGACGGCGAGCACGATGCGCGGCGTTGAGGGAAACGGGATGGCAGCGAGCCCGAGGAAAAGGATCCCGAAGCAGATGATGAAAGGCCAATTGCTGTTCGGGAACAGATGGATGCCGAGTTCGTGGGCGCGAGCCGCGAAGTCGACCGTGTTGTCGACCGGCTGGGGAATCTCGAGGTCGAAACGCGAGGCGGCGGCCCGGGACGGGTCCGCGGCGCGCCAGGCCAGGAAGGCGGCAGACGCCGCCTCGCTCGAGGGCCAGAGCTTATAGCCGCAGTTGCGGCAGAGGTCCAGGAAGCGCGGCGTTCTCAGCCCACATCGCGGGCAGTCGACGGCAAGGCTCGAGTTGGACAGATCCACATATCGAGGCTTCTTCGCTGCCGCCACAGTCGATTTTGGATTCTATCGGGTTTGGACGCCTGCCCCAGTAAACGTGACCGTTGGCGCCACGCCTCCCGACAGCGGAGGGAGCCAGTGCTCTTTCTCGCTCGGATAGACTTTGGGCCGTGAAACCTCGCGGCCGCCTGCCGCTCACGATCCTTGGACTTATCGCCGGCTCTTTCCTTCTCAGCTCGTGCCAGGGAGTGGGCGGCGTTTCCCCCATCTTTCCGGCGCCTGTGTCGCCCAACGGGCAGGACATCTACAACACCTACATCGGGATCTCGATCCCGGCGATCATCATTTTCATAGGAGTCGAGGCCGCCCTGCTGTGGGTGGTGCTTCGCTACCGCCGATCGAAGCAACCTGTGGGTTATGTGCCGCCGCAGATCCACGGGCACAACGGCCTTGAGATCGCGTGGACGGTGGCTCCGCTGATCGTGGTTCTGGTGATCGCCGCCTACAGCTTCGTGACCCTGCAAAAGGACTTCCAGCCGATCACCAACGCCGATATGGACATCACGATCACAGGCCACCAGTTCGGGTGGTCGTACGAATATCCGGATGGCTTCACAGTGCACCAGGAGGGGACCCTGGCGGGCGACGTGACGCCGTTCGTAGTGCCGGTCAACAAGCTGGTCCGCCTCTCGTTCGAGTCCACGGACGTCATCCATTCATGGTGGGTGCCGGCGATCTCCGGCAAGACGGATGCCGTCCCTGGGTACACCAACTACTCGTGGCTGAAGATCGACCAGCCCGGCACCTGGCGCGGCGAATGTGCCGAGCTGTGCGGCGCCGGCCACAGCACCATGCAGATCATCGTGCAGGCGATGAGCCAGCAGGAGTACGACGCGTGGGTGGCGAAGCAAAAGGCTGCAGCGCAGCCGTCGCCAACTCCGTCTCCATCTCCATCTCCATCCCTCTCGCCATCGCCATCGCCTTCACCGTCGCCGTCAGGCTCGCCACGAACCACGCCCAGCCCATGAGTGTCTCGGCGGTAGGATAAGGATCAGATGGCGGCCACCCAGACACTGCCCCGTCCCAAGCAGTACGACGACACATTTTTCAAGCCAATCAGCCTCTGGCTGACGACGACCGATCACAAGCTGATCGGGATCATGTACATGGTCACCGGCATCCTCAGCTTCCTGCTGGCTGGAATTTTCGCGTTGGTGATCCGGCTCCAGCTCTCGCAACCCAACCTTTCGGTCGTCGACGCGGAGACCTACAACCAGCTCATCTCAGCCCATGGCGTCACGATGATCTTTTTCTTCGTCACGATCTTCCTGACCGGCATCGCCAACTACATGGTGCCGCTCATGATCGGCGCCCGAGACATGGCCTTCCCGCGCGTAAACCTTCTTGGTTTCTGGCTGGTACCGGTGTCCATCTTGCTGTACTACGGCGGTTTTCTATTTGGCAAAGGCGCGCTCGACGCCGGCTGGACGGGTTACGCGCCGCTGACCGAGAAGGCCTACCAGAACGGCAGTCTCGGAGTGGACTTCTGGGCCATGAGCCTGATCGTCTGGGCGATTTCCGGAATCATGGCCTCGACAAACTTCCTCACCACGATCGTCGCCCTGCGCGCGCCGGGTATGAAGCTCACGCGCATGCCGCTATTCGTGTGGGCGCAGAGCTCGACCTCGATCCTGCTGCTGATCGTGGGTGCTCCCCTCGCCGCCGCCATGATCCTGGTCGAGTTCGACCGCCAGCTGGGGACGCAGTTTTTCACGACGCAGGGCCGGCCAGTGCTCTACCAGCACCTTTTTTGGTTCTTCGGACACCCCGAGGTCTACATCATGATTCTGCCGGGATTCGGCATGATCTCGGAGATCGTCCCGGTCTTTGCGCGCAAGCCGATCTTCGGCTACATGTCGATGGTGGCGGCGCTGTTCGGCATCGTGTTCCTGTCGATGACCGTATGGGCGCACCACATGTTCACGGTCGGCATGAACACCTACGTCGAAGGCTTCTTCATGTTTATGACCATGCTCATCGCGGTGCCCACCGGGATCAAGTTCTTCAACTGGATCGCGACCGCCTGGTGGGGCTCGGTTGAGTTCACGGTGCCCATGAAGTTCGCCTGGGGATTTCTCGCGACCTTCTTGATTGGCGGCATCACCGGTGTGTACCTGGCGTCGGTGCCAGTCGATACGCAGCTCCACCAGTCCTACTACGTCGTGGCCCACCTCCACTACGTGCTGTTCGGAGGGAGCGTGTTCACGATCTTCGCCGGCATCTACTACTGGTTCCCGAAGATCACGGGGCGGTTGCTCAACAAGACGCTCGGCGAATGGAACTTCTGGACCCTCTTCGTCGGGTTCAACGGGACGTTCCTGATCATGCACACGCTCGGTCTGGAAGGCATGCCGAGGCGCATCGCCACCTATGCCAACCCAGCGTGGGGCACCACCAACATGATCATCACCGCCTCGTCGTTCCTGATCGCCTTCTCGGTGCTGCTGTTCCTGATCAACATCGTTCGCAGCTGGCGTGGCGGTGAGATCGCCGGCGACGATCCGTGGCTGGGCAACTCGCTCGAGTGGGCCACGACCTCACCACCACCGCCGTACAACTTTGAGAAGATCCCGCCAGTTCACAGCTACATGCCGCTTCGCGATCTGCGCGAGGCAGAGGGCCAACCCGCCGTGCCCATCCCGGCATTGTCGAGCTAGCCGAATGATTTTCCTCAATGCCGGCGAATGGGTGCCAGCCTGGCTCTACATGAGCATCACCTTCCTCGTTGCATCCCTGGGCGTCGTGGGACTAGGTTGGTGGGTGCTGCGTGGAGACGCGCGCAACCGGGCGGCCGAAGCGGACCTCGAGAACACCAAGCCCGAGGCGCCCTCAAAGCACTAAAAACAGGGTCGGGAGCAGCCACCACCGAGGCCCATCTACTCTTAGGCCATCCCAAATTTCGTCGATCTCGTGATCGTGGCTGCGACTTTGATCGGCCTCGCCAACGGCTACCGTCGTGGGTTCTGGCTCTCGATGATGCAGTACCTCGGCCTGCTCGTAGGCGTGCTCCTCGGGGCCGTCGCGGCGCAGCCCGTTCTCGACTATATCCACGTCACCAGCCCCGTAGCGCGCCCCCTCGGCGCCGTCCTCGTGCTGATCATCGGAGGCAGTCTCGGATCCAGCATCGGTTACGCGACAGGTGAGCCGATCCGCAAGCGCATCCTGCGTGGCGGACGCCATAGCATCAGCGACTCGTTGGGCGGGGCTGGGTTATCGGCGCTGGCCGTGCTGGTGATGATGTGGTTCCTCGGCCTGAGCTTCTCGCGCGGACCAAGCCAGGACGTGGCGCAGCAGATCCAGCAGTCGTTTGTGCTCCGTCAGCTGGACACGATCGCGCCGCAACGGCCGGCCTTTCTCGCGCGAGTGGGCGATATCCTGGCCGGGGTCCAGTTTCCAGCTGTCTTTGCGGGCCTCGAGCCAAGGCTGCCGTCGTCGCTGCCGATTCCAACCCTGGACTCTGTCGATACGGCCGGAGTGAACGACGCCGCCCAGTCCGTGTTCAAAGTTTCGAGCCTGGGCTGCGGTGGCCTCGTCACAGGCAGTGGCTTCGCCATCGGAGACGGCTACGTGGTGACGAATGCGCATGTCGTTTCCGGCACTCACGCCCACCACGTGCAAACAACCGGTGGCGATGACCTGGCGGCCACCGTCGTTTACTTCGATCCTGGCCGCGATTTCGCTCTGCTCAGGGTGCCGGATCTGACCAGCCCCGGCCTGGGCTTCGCGCCCGCCTCCCGGGGCACAAACGGAGCGGTGATCGGCTATCCCGGCGGCGGTCCGGAGCGCATCGAGCCCGCGGTCGTCGACGGCGCCGTCGAAGCGGTCGGGCGCGACATTTACAGCAACAACACGGTCACCCGCCAGGTCTACGTGATCCAGGGCGTCGTGCGACCTGGAAACTCTGGTGGCCCGCTCGTCGACCTCGAGGGCAAAGTGCTGGGGATCGTGTTCGCGACCTCGGCCAGCGACCCCAACCAGGCTTACGCGCTGACCGACGACGAGATCAACTCGGACCTGAACGACGTGGCCGGTCGCCATGCCGTCGACACCAGCCGCTACGCATGCGCGGCCTGAGGGCCTTCACGGCGTAGAAGCGGGTTTTTCGCCTAAAAATTCAGTTTCGCATCACATATGCCCATATTGGTATATAATGGGACCCATGGCCCGCGCTGCTACGACTGCCGACACGTTCAATGCCGTGGCGGAGCCACGCCGGCGGCAAATCCTGGACGTCTTGGCCCACGGGGACCGGCCGGTCAACGATCTCGTGGAGGTGCTCGGGGTGGCCCAGCCCATGGTGTCCAAGCACCTTCGGGTATTGAGAGAGGTCGGCCTTGTCGACCGCCGCGACGCCGGACGTCAGCGGATTTACAGCCTCGACAGTCGCGGTCTCAAGACGATCCACGACTGGGTGAAGGCTTACGAGCAGTCGTGGTCGAATCGCTTCGACCGGATGGACGAGGTTCTGGAGGTAATGAAAGAAATGGAGGATGACGGCGATGATGACTAGCGGTTCGACGGTGGTGACGGTCCCGACGGACACCCAGATCTTGATCACTCGGGATTTCAACGCGGCCAAGCACCTTGTCTACAAGGCTTGGACCACACCATCCCTTATCAAGCGATGGTGGAGTGGAGACCATGGTGAGGTGACGATCGCCGAGGTCGATCTGCGGGTTGGCGGCAAGTGGCGCTATGTCATGACCGCGAGCAAAGGCTTCGAGGTCGCCTTCCACGGCGTGTACCGCGAGATCGTGCCCAATGAGCGGATCGTATGGACCGAAGTCTTCGAAGCCATGCCTGATGGCGACGCGGTGAACACTGTCACCTTCTCCGAAGCGGACGGGCGCACGACCCTGACGCTGCTCATCCAGGTGGCGAGCAAAGAGGAACGTGACGCCATGATCAGCTCAGGGATGGAACACGGTGTGCGGGCGCAGATGGACAATCTCGAGAAGATCGCGATTTCGCTCGCCTAACAGCATCGGTTACAGCCGAGAGTGGACCGCTAGAGGTTCACTCTCGTTCCGTTTCGGGCTTGGCTTCCTCGATCAGCATCACCGGGATGTCGTCGACTATGGGGTATAAGACCTTGCAGTGCGGGCAGCGCAGCTGATCCTGCCCTTTGAGCTCCACTTTCGTGTGGCATTTCGGGCAGGCGAGCACATCCAGAAGTTCCTGAGAGACCACTGGCGCATGGTAGTACGGTTGGCGCCATGATCTTGCGCCGGCTCTACCTGTACCTGGTCAGCGCCGCAGCCCTGGGCACCCTGGCAGCAGGCTTGTCCGCACTGGGATTCAACGGCCTGATGTTCGTGTTCAACGATCCAAATGCCGACAGCAGCAGGGGTGCGCTCGCCGGCGCCACGGCCGCAACACTGGTTGCGTTGTTCGTGTGGGGCGTGCACTTTTGGTTCGCACGGCGATATGCCCACCGCGATCCAGCGGAGCGAGCCTCTGCCATTCGCCGCCTTTACGTGTACTGGGCGTGCCTCGTGATGTCGATCGGCGCGGCGATCGCGCTCGACAATGGGATCGCCAACTACCTGCGACCACTTCTCGATTGCCCCGCATCACTCAGCAACACGTTTGTGTACAGGCCATCCGACTGCACGACCAGCACGCTGCTGACGACGGCTCAGGCCGCCTGGATCGCACTGGTGCTTGGGGCGTTCTGGGCTCTTCATTACCGGATTGCCGTGCGCGACCGTGGCGCAGTCGGCGAGGTCGACCGCTCGGCCTCATTGCGTCGCTGGTACATGTACCCGGCGCTGCTGGTCGGTCTGCTGATGATGCTGTCCGGCGCCGCCAGCCTGGTCATCCTGACCTGGCTTCGCCTGCTGAACAGTCCCCTGGGCGCAGAACAGTATCGATATATCGGTGATGCGGCCGGACTGCTGGGGGGAGGCGCTCTCCTCTGGGGATTCCATGCCCGCGTGCTGCAGAGTTACGTCGAGGACGATCGCAAGTCGACGCTGCGCGCCCTGGAAGGATTCATCGCTGTCGCCGTGTGCATGGTGTTCGCACTGGTCGGGGCCGCGCAGATCCTGTACTACGGGCTGGCGCGACTGCTCGCGGTCAACAACCCGGGCAACGTAGGCAACGACGTCGTCGCAGCTATGGCTGGTCCTGTGTCGGTTCTAGTCGTGTACGGAGCCGCGTGGTTCCTCGTTCGCCGCCGCCTGGCGCTCGACACCGGCTCGCACGAGCTGGACCGCCAGGCCGGGGTACGACGCCTTTACACGAACCTCGCCGCGCTCGTATCGATGGGTGCGCTCGGAATCGGGGCTGCGGGCGTCCTCTGGTTCCTCGTCGAGCAGATCGAGGCCCCGATCATCGGGGTCGCGGCATCCGATTGGAGGGACCCCGTCAGCCTATGGGTCACCCTGTTCGCCGTCGGCGTGGGAGTGTGGCTGGCGCATTGGCGACACGCCCCATGGCCAGGTGACCGGCAATCGCTGAGCCGGCGCCTGTATGTTTGGGCCGCCCTGCTGGTCAGCGTGCTCGCAGTGCTTGGATCCGGGATCGCCCTGTTGAACGTGGTGCTGCAACAGGTGTTCAGCGCCACGCCGCGATTCAACAGCCCATCGAATCTCGACTTCGGCCACTACCTCGCTGTGCTGGTGGTTGCCGTTTTCATCGGCGTCTACCATTGGCGAGTGCTGAGGGCCGATGCGGCGGCCCGGCCGGCAAAACACGAGGTCGCGACGACGGCAGCGGTCGTCACGGTGCCCGAGCCGGCCGGCTCCAGGGTGACGGCTGCGGCCGCCGCATCAATGCCCGCCGACTCGACCCCACATGGAAAGCGATACGTGCTGTCCGTGATGGACGCCAGCGAGGATGACGTTCACCAGGCGCTGTCCAGTCTTCCACCGGCGGCCAGCTACCGCCTCATCCCTGAATCCGAGTCCTGACACATGGACGCGCATACAGTCCTTACCACCACCCGTTCGGTCCGCAAGCGACTCGACTTCGACCGTCCGGTTCCCCGTGAGCTGCTGACTGAATGTCTCGAGGTCGCACTCCAGGCGCCGACCGGCTCCAACAGCCAGGGCTGGCAGTTCGTGTTCGTCACGGATGCCGGCACGAAGCAGGTGATTGGTGAGCTGTACAAGAAATCGTGGTACGCGTACGCGGCGAGCGGCGGCCGGCGGTATCCGAAGGATGACCCGCGACGCGAACAGCTGCCGCGCGTGGCCTCCTCGGCGCAATACCTCGCCGACCGGATGCACGAAGTGCCCGTCATGGTCATTCCTTGCATCGAGGGTCGCGTCGATCGTCAGGGTGTCTCCAACCTCGAGATGGCCGGCCTTTACGGTTCGATCCTTCCCGCGGCGTGGAGCTTCATGCTCGCCGCCCGCGCTCGGGGCGTGGTTGGATCGTGGACGACCCTGCACCTCAGGTATGAGCGAGAGGTCGCGGACCTCCTGGGCATTCCCCATGAGCGCTATACGCAGGCTGCCTTGCTTGCGATGGGCTTCAGCACCGGCGGCGAGTTCCATGCAGCGAAGCGAATGCCGTTGGACGGTATCGTCCATTGGGAAAAGTGGTAGCCCAGTCCCTCCTCGATCTCGTTGACTGGCGCCGGCGTGTCGGCGACCTCTATCGAATTCGCGGAACCGATGCCATGCATGACTTCAGGCGGGGGCGTGACGACCTCTTCAAGAACCATCCGCAATCGCCCATCGAACCTGACGACCATGCAGGCTTCAAAGGCCTGAGCTACTTCGAGGCCAACGAAGAATATCGAGTGCGCGCCGAGGTCGTGGACGGCGATGGCAGCGAGCTCCTCATCGACACCGGCGGCGACGATGGCGCGGTGAAATACCGGCGCGCAGCCATATTGGTGTTTCGGCTCGGCGGCCAGGAGTGCCGCCTGACCGTTCTGAGCCTCGTGCAGTACGCGGGCGGGTTATTCGTGCCTTTTCGCGACCTGACGTCGGGCAAGGAGACGTACGGTGGCGGGCGCTACCTTTTCGACACGGCGAAGGACACCGACGGCCTCGTCCTGGAAGTCAGGCCGGGCTCGTCTGAAGTAATGATCGACTTCAACTACGCGTACAACGCGTCGTGCGCTTACAGCCCGCGCTGGGCATGTCCCCTGGCGCCGCCTGAGAACTACCTCAAGGTGCCGGTGAGGGCCGGCGAGCTGGTGTACAAGGCGCCCGTCGTAACCGATCATGAGCGCGAGGCGTTGCGATCGACATGAAGATTGGAACCGTCATCTGGGTGGCGCTCGGGCTGATCGTCCTGCTGTACGGGACGGTGGCCGTGTTCGAAGCCTTCGATCGGGTTTCGCATTCGAACAGCGATACGATCCGGCCGTTCGTCATCACCATGGGCCCTGTCTGGGCGCTGTCCATAGCAGCCGCGGCTGTCCTGCTGAGAAAGCGCAGCAACTAACCCCCCAGGCCCCGAGCGCCGCCGAAGACGACCAAAAGGGCACAAATGGCCGTATTTCGGGCAGCGACGTGGCCAAAAGGGCACAAATGGCCGGGTCGCGCTCGGCGCGCCTATAGATAGAATTTGGGTTGACGGCCGTGTCCATAGACGAATCTAGTAACGGGAAGGCTCGGGGCATCCAGCTCGTCCAGATCGAGGGCTTCCTCGAGGTGGCCCGCCGGGGCAGCGTCAGCCGTGCCGCCGAGGCGCTGTTCGTCACCCAGCCCACCCTGACCGCCCGCCTGCACGGGCTCGAGCGCGAGCTGGGCGCCCCGCTCTTCGTGCGTACCCCACACGGTATGCGTCTTACCGACGCCGGTCGCGCAATGGTCCCCTTCGCCGAGCGCGCCTTGAGGGCGTTGGTCGACGGCCGCGACGTCCTGGACCAGGTGCGGTCGGCCTCGGCCGGGCACTTGATGGTCGGCGCTGCCCCTGCCGTAAGCACCTACATCCTCCCTGCGCTCCTCGAAAAGTTTGTCGCTGACCATCCACGAGTCGAGGTCTCCGTTCGAACTGGGCACTCGGAGGACATTGTCGACCTAGTGCTGAGCGACGAGGTGCAGATCGGGCTGGGCCGCGCGATCAGGCATCCCGACCTCGAGATGCGCCAGTTCCACACCGAGGAGCTCGTGCTCGTCTGCGCACCCGGCCATCCCTTTGCCAAGCGCCGCAGCGTGGTCATGGAGGAGGTGGCGGCGGAGAGGATGATCATGTTCGACCTCACCTCGAGCTATTACGAGATCACGCAGGCGGCCTTTCTTGCCGCCGGGGTGAAGCCCCGCGGCCTGATGGAGCTGGATTCGATCGAGGCCGCCAAGAAGATGGTCGAGAGGGGCCTTGGCGTCGCCCTGCTGCCACGATCGGCCGTCGCGCGCGAGGTGGAGACGAAGACGCTGCGCCGGGTGAACATGAAGGATGCTCCGCCGATGTACCAGTCGATAGTGGCGTACCGGCGCCTGGACTCGGGGCCGCCAGAGGGCATAGTGGGGGCATTCCTGGAGCTGCTGGCGACAAGCTCCTAATCCCCAGCGGCCATATCGGAATTTTCTATCGTGGCGATCCAATCAATTGATTGGACGAATATCACCGCTCTGCCTAACCTCCGCGTTATGCATTACATGGAACAGACACCCACAGACCTCGAAACAGAGCCTTCGATCCACGAGTGCGAGTGCCCCGAGCCTTGTAACTGCGACCACGAGAACGACTGAAGGAGCCGCACATGGACCTGGTATCGACGCCCCTGCTCCCCGACGGCTTCAAGGTTCCCGCGTCGCGTAACGAGGAACCCAGTAAGCGCCTGCGCCGGCTCCTCGCCACGCAGCCCTACGTCTTCGGCCCGGGCGTCTACGACCCCTTCGGCGCCGAGCTCGTGATGTATCACGGCTTCGACGCGGTCTACTTCAGCGGTTACTCCTTCGCCATCGGCCACCTCGGCACGACCGACATGGACATCTACTCTTCGGTCGAGATCGCCGACGGCGCGCGCCGCACCGTAAGCGCGCTGCGCAAGTTCCAGCTGACGATGGCCATGGGCGACCCCGACAAGGGCGTGGCGCCGATCCATCTCGAGATCCCTCCCGTCGTCGTCGACATGGACGCGGGGTACGGCAACCTGTTCAACGTCCAGCGCACCATCGACCTCTACGTCAGGGCGGGCGTCGCCGCTGCGCACCTCGAGGATCAGGTCATGCC